>DATFMK010000114.1:0-19093 GCA_035267005.1 Balneolales bacterium | reverse complement strand
GGATGATCTTTGTTAACCAGTTCTCTTCCCGGAACTTTTTCAGTCTCCTCCTTACTACGGAGATCAACGTGAACTTCGGAACAGGGACCGCAGGGACCTGTATCTCCCATTTCCCAAAAGTTATCTTTCTTATTTCCTGTCAAAATGCTGTTTTCGGGAAGATATTTTCGCCAATATTTTTCAGACTCCAGATCCTTTCCTATATTTTCCTCAATGCTTCCCTCAAAAACGGTGGCATATAAACGCTCAGCCGGAATTCCCATTCTTTCGGCAAGAAATTCCCAGGCCCAGTCGATCGCTTCCTTTTTAAAATAATCACCAAACGACCAGTTTCCCAACATCTCAAAAAAGGTGTGATGATAGGTATCCTGACCAACCTCTTCTAAATCGTTGTGTTTTCCGCTAACACGGATGCAACGCTGGGTATCAACGGCGCGCTGCCAAATCTTACCGTCATTTTTAAATCCGGATTCTTCTCCAAGAAATATAGGCTTAAATTGATTCATACCGGCATTGGTAAATAATAACGTAGGATCGTTGACCGGTACAACGGGAGCACTGTCTACAATGAGATGATCCTTCCCCCTGAAAAACTCAAGAAAATCATTTCGGATTTCCGCCGATGTTTTATGCGACATGTCTGATTATATCTGTTTATTTCGATCTAATAATTTACTATCTCCATTTAAGCCTTTTAAAATAGTAAAAACTTCCTATATTTCCTTAATCCTATTCTGAACTAACGAAGAAGTTCTTTACTTATTGGTTTTTGTCGGCGCGGCTCCTTCTCTGTATTCCACGATATTCATTTTTTCAAGAGTTACCAGGCCTTCCTGAATTGTTTTGTCAAGATAGGGTAACAGCTTATTCAGATTTTCCTCAGTGTCCACGATCTCAATTATGATGGGCATATCTTCTGAGAGCCGTAAAATTTTTGTTGTATGGAGATGACTATGTGCCCCAAAACCCATAATTCCTTTTAAAACAGTGGCACCCGCCAATTTCATTTCGCGTGCTTTTAAAACAATTTGTTCATAAAGAGGTTTTCCTTCGTAATGATCCGATTCCCCAATATAGATACGCAATAACATTCCATCTTTCGGTAATCTCATAGTCGTTCTCCTCCCTGATTATCCAAATCTCGCCCTTCATTTATATGTGACACTTCCATTATGTATCAACTTTAACTCTTTATATATAAATAATATAATCCGAAATTTATATTTTAAAGTGTCTTTTATTCTTTCACCTATAGATCTGATTTCCAACTCCAGGATTATTACTTGATATCCTTTGAATCTGTAATCAGTATTTCAAGGTTAAACCGGATTATTCACCAAGAATTTTTTCGTGATCAAGGTGAAGATCGAAATGCACGTGAAACTTCCCGAAATCTTTTCGGGACACGGCTAAGTTTCGCAGCTCTTTTTCAGCGTCCTCGAAATTAAGGAACGTGCTATTTCTTATAAGTTATTATATTTACAATGTGTTATGTATTGCTTATTATTAATTACGTGAAGAATCTGGGTTAATTAGTCATCTTCATCAAGTCATTCATTTGCCCCATTCCTCTGGAGTAAATTTTATCTTAAAATCATTCTTTAAATCAGAAAAATGTCCGTATTTTTGATCAACATTGGGAATGTGAGTAATTGGAACCTCATTAATGAAAAATAAGAAGGTCAAGAAACAGGTCATTGGCAGAGTTGAAAAGGCCGATTTTCCGGATTTAGCACTTTTTGAAATTGATGCCAAGATTGATACGGGAGCGTACACATCTTCCATCCATTGTACAAATATTCAAAAGGTGATGAAAAATAGCAAAGCTTATGTTCAATTTAATCTATTGGATGCAAATCATCCTCATTATAATAATCGAACCTATCTACTGCCCCTGCACTCAGAAAAAGAGATTAAAAACTCATTTGGTCAGACAGAGAAACGTTTTGTCGTAAAAACGACCATCCAACTATTTCATACGACCTATTCAATTGAATTATCACTTACCGACCGTTCCTTGATGGGATACCCGGTTCTACTCGGACGCAAGATGCTTAATAAACGTTTTGTCGTGGATGTTTCGAAAAAAAATCTCTCATACAAACAAAAGATCAAAAATAATTAATGAAAATAGGAATACTCTCTCGGAGTCCTCATATTTACTCAACGAAACAATTGGTTAATGCAGCCAAAAACAGAGGACATGAAGTCGATATCATCAATCACTTAAAATGTTATGTCGTCATCGAAAAAGGGAAACCTGAAATTATTTATGAAGGTCGAAAGCTTGCCGGTTACGACGCTATCATTCCTCGAATTGGCGCATCAGTGACTTTCTACGGTACGGCCATTGTTCGTCAGTTTGAGATGAGGAATGTGTTTTCCGCCAATGAATCGCAGGCCATCGTACGTTCTCGTGATAAATTGCGTAGTATGCAGATATTATCCCGGGCACACATTGGCATGCCTAAAACCTGCTTCGCTCGGACACCAGATGATAAGCACGATGTTATCGAACATGTCGGAGGGACGCCTCTGATCATAAAATTGCTTGAAGGTACTCAGGGAGTGGGTGTCATGCTCGCTAATTCAAAAAAAGAGGCGGAATCGATTCTTGATACATTTTATGGGTTGAAAGTCAATATTCTTATTCAGGAATTTATTAAGGAATCTAATGGATCCGATTTGAGAGTAATCGTAGTAGATGGAAAGGTTGTAGCGGCGATGAAACGTCAGGCTCATGATGGCGAATTTCGATCTAATATTCACCGTGGCGGATCGGCCGAAACAGTAATATTATCCCCGGAAGAACATGACACTGCTATAAAAGCAACCGAAGCACTGGGTCTGTACATTGCCGGTGTAGATCTTCTGCAATCCAAGCGGGGGCCACTGGTTATGGAGGTAAACTCAAGTCCAGGACTGGAAGGTATTGAAAAAACAACGATGGTTAATGTTTCGGAAAAAATTATTGAAATGATAGAACAAAAAGCTGATGGGAAGCGTCAACGTGATGTGATCGGATATTAAGTTTTTGCGATAAGTATCTTATCTGAATGAGATATACAAATAGAATGCGATCAGCAATGTAAATACATATTTTAGCGTCTTATCGAGTCTCTAATTAAGCTGGCTCAACTATTGCATAAATGACATCTATTCTCCTAAAACCGTATGTTATTTTTCAACGATAATCCCGAAAGTTTTCGGAATTAACACTGCATTACACCGGATTCTTAACGCCCATTTTGCTAAGACCGGAACCATGAAGCCCGTTTATCTTTTATTCCGCGAAAATCCGTGTCGACCGTGTTGTCTGCGTTTTATTTCGAAGATGACATTAGGTTGGCGGAATTTCCGGAAGAGTGGAGCGTGGCAATCTCCGGCCGTCGTTCCAGGTTTATGGCTTTATTGACTGTAGAAGATTACTTCGCTTCACTCGTAATGACGCTCAATACGTGAAAAACTCAAAAACATTGCGTCATTTCTTTAATCCGGATTATTCACCAAGAAATTTTGTCGTGTCCCGAA
The DNA here is from genome assembly GCA_035267005.1 of Balneolales bacterium. Lineage (GTDB taxonomy): Bacteria > Bacteroidota > Rhodothermia > Balneolales > DATFMH01 > DATFMH01. The sequence goes on along the minus strand of DATFMK010000114.1, from coordinate 15,562 downwards.
AGCGTTCGGGATTAAAAATGTGCATGAAACGTACATTGGTACGTTGATCAAGCATTTTTAAATTCAACGCAGAGCACGGCCAAATTTCGCACTTTTTTTTAGCGTCCTCTAAACCGAGGATCGGTTTATTTTTTATAAATTACTTTATTTACAATATGATACGTATTTCTTCATATTGGCTACGTGAATAATTCGGGTTAATGGTTTTGGGTTTTCCCCTTAATTAATAACTCGTAATGTCAAAAATAATAGGTAATTATTTCCAATAATGACTTTTCATTACAAACCTAGAACATGTGTTATTAAACTATTTTTGCAGGTGATAATATCATCTATTCTTTATATTCAAGAAAATTATTAACCTAAGAAATTGTTCTAATGAAAGATATTGAATTCTATCGTTCCCTTTTCCCACATCTTAAAAGCGACACCATTTATTTGAATCATGCGGCCATTGGTCCTTTTACAGAAAAAGTCATCAACCGGGTACAACAACACTTGGTTCAACGCAGTTCAGGATTCATTGATAACTTCCCGGATGATCTGGAAGTCATGCAGCGGTGCCGAAATAAAATCGCTCATTTAATTCACGCGCCATCTCCGGAACGCATTGCCTTCACTTCAAACACTTCGGATGCTATTAACATTATCGCTGCCGGATTGAATTGGCAGGATGGAGATCGTGTCTTACTTAATGATATTGAATTTCCAGCAAACGTCTATCCTTATGTCAACCAGAAAAAATATGATGTTCAAATTGATTATATCCATCATGATAACGGGAGAATCACACCTGAAATGATCGAAGAAGCCATCAGGCCGGAAACCCGCGTGTTGGCATTAAGTGCAGTACAATTTCTGAGTGGTTACAAAGCGGATTTGAAAGCCGTTGGTCAAATCTGCAAAAATCATGATATTCTATTTATTGTAGATGGGATTCAGGCTATAGGTGCCATGAATATTGATGTAAAAGAAATGCATATTGACGCATTGGCTACAGGAGCACATAAATGGCAAATGGCTCCTCAAGGTATTGGTTTTTTATATCTGACCGAAGAGTTGCAATCTAAAATTAATCAGAAATATTTGGGTTGGTTATCTGTTGCAAATCCCTGGCAGTTATTTAATTATGATCAGGAGTTGATCGATACTGCGAAACGATACGAAAACGGCACATATAACATTCCCGGTATTTATGGTTATGATGCCGCGTTGGACCTTTTACTGGAAGCAGGTATCTCCAATATTGAACGGCGATTGAATGAACTCACACAATATATTGTTACTAATTTTCAGGATGATGATTTAGTTTCAATTTTTTCTCCGGAGGACATTAATGAGAGAGCAGGAATCGTAACACTCTCATTGCCAGATGATATCGATGCGAATGTATTAATGGAATATTTAAAAGAACACCATGTTATTTTAGCTGTTAGAGAAGGGAAAGTACGATTATCACCCCATTTTTATAATACGATTGAGGAAATTGAACAAGCGATATCCATTTTAAAGAAATACCTTGTAAATTATAGGTAAACATTTATTTATTAAGAGCTGCATGGTAAATATTTACAGAGAGGTCAAAGAGACTGCGATTGCAACCGTTTATAACTGGTTTGAAGATAACATACCATTACACGGTGCCGCATTGGCCTTCTCTACAATATTTTCTCTGGCACCATTGCTCATCATAATTGTTGCGATTACCGGATTTATATTTTCCCGTGAAGCATCTGCCAATCAAATAGCCCTCTATCTGAATCAAACCCTTGGTCCGGATATCACCAAAAGTCTAATGCAGATTTTAAAAAACGCACACACAAAATCCGGCGGATTAATACCCACACTGATTGGGATTGGTATTATCATTTTTGGGTCTACTACGGTAATCACGCAACTAAAAAACTCGCTCAATAAAATTTGGAATATCACACCCAAACCGGGTCAGACAATTAAAGCGTATATTTTTGACCGGTTGCTCGCCCTGATAACCATTCTGGTATTGGCATTTCTAGTCACATTATCGTTAATTCTTGAAGGTGTCTTATCATTCCTGCAACCCGTACTCCAAAGTGTGTTACCACTTGGTGTTCATTTTTGGGATCTTCTGAATGAAGTTATTATGAAGGCATTAACGTTTCTACTGTTTGCCGCTGTTTTTAAATTGCTTCCGGACGTAAAAATTCGCTGGCGTGTGGTTTTCATTGGTGCTTTTGTTACAACCTTGTTATTTGAATTAGGTACTTATCTCATTGGAATTTATCTTTCCATGGGACATTTGACAACTACCTATGGGGCAGCAGGCACTTTTGTCGTTTTCCTTGTTTGGGTTTATTACAATTCTCTTACTGTATATTTGGGAGCCGAATTCACTCATGTTTTCATGCAACGATATGAGCCTGCTATTGAGATACATGAACATGTACAATTAACTCATCATCCTGACGAAGATCTTGATGTTGATGAGGATGCCCTTTCATAAGATTTTTATAGAAGCCTATGCAAAACCGTTCTTTTGCCCAATATCTGCATTTTCACGATTTCGAAATCCTCGAATATAGTAAATATGCTGCGGTTCCGAAGTCGCTCAGGCTTTGATATTGAACAAAATACCTAGTTTTGCAAAGCCTTCTTATAATTAAAAAAACACTATTCAATCATACTATAGGACATCTGACATGATGATTTACATAAATATGACAATTATAAACTTATCTTAGTAATTTTTATAAAATCAATAACATCTACATATTTTGCTTAATAAGTCCTAAAATCCTATAAAATATCTTAAAAAACGTATAATTTTTATAATTACCAGTCGTTAAAAATCATGAATAGTTAATTATTAAAAGATGAATAAAAAAGCACTGAAAGTATTTATTTTGAATCGAATATTCATCCAAACAACAGAAGAGACATCGAGCACATATTCGTTAACTGCTCATAGTTAACGACTACCCCTCATAAATCCTCCACAAAGGGTACGTCGGTGAACGACGTGCCCTTTTTATTTAACGTAAGTTCGATATAATTATAAGCATCAACACGGAATAATTAGGTTATATATCCACGTTTAGAAGATCTATCACACAAAAAGCGGATTCGAGATGATGTCTTTGAGTGATGTTTTTATCCTCGCCATCATTTAAAGCCTTTCGCGTCATTTCAACCAATCTGAAATCCCGCATACTCAATACAAGAGTCTTCCCTCATCCGGTTCCGAACGGGTTCGAAACAGCCCTCTCCCCGGTGGAGATGGAACAAGAGTGAGGAGTTCGTTTATCAAAAAAATATTATTTCGTTAAATATCTGAGTTGTTAATTCTCCACTTTAAGTCTAAAAGACCAGAGGGAGAAATCTTCAGAGAAAAAGATTCATTTCAAGACGTTGTTTCAACCCGAATCATTCACGTATACAAAAAGAAACAATACATATCATATTGTAAATTTAATAACTTATAAAAAACAGCTCGTTCCTCAATTTTGAGGACGCTAAAAAGAACTACGAAATTTAGTCATGCGCTGCGTTGACCTTCAAAATACTTATTCATCGTACCCTTGTACGTTTCATGCGCATTTTTAACTTCGCCTTGATCACAACAAAATTTCTTGGTGAATAATCCAGGTTAATTAGATTATATTTCGAACTCACGTTATTTAAAATCAATTAAATATTCATCAAGGGAAATTAATATACTTCCAAAAACACACGATCTGTAGGTTTAACACCCGATTTTATTTCATCATCAGTCCATTCAAAAGCATCTTTCGATTTTAGCTCTTCTGCTATATCACAATATCCACTGATACCTGACTGTGCCAATAACTGATAAATCCCGGTCTCCATTCCTTTCAAACCGCAGATATAAATCAGAGTATTATCTTTCTCGAGTATCGGAACCATCAAATCGGCCCGATCAATAATTTGGTACTGAACGTAATACTTAGTGCCATCTGCACGTGGATCTTCGCGAGAGATTGATGTTAAATAGTGGAAATTTTTCTTCTCTCTGGATAATGGATGGAAATATTCGGCATAAAGTAAATCGGTACGGTATGGCGCTCCAAAAATCAAAATAATATCAGATGTTACCCCTTTACGCATTAAATCCATGATCATACCACGGTATGGAGCAATACCCGTACCGGTGGCAAAAAAGACATAATTATAATTCTGTGGATTATCAGGTAATAAAAAACGACGTCCGCTTGGTCCCGTCATTTTTACCATATCTCCAACTTGTAAGCTGCATAAATAATTCGAACATACTCCCAGGAATAAGTCGTTATTCTCCGGATTTTCTTCTATCACTCTTTTGACAATAGTCGATACCAATTTGCCTTCACCTTCTTCACCATTCGTTGGAGAACTAACAGAGTACAAACGCAGTTTATGCGGCCGGCTATTTTCACGAGTACCCGGCGGTACAATCCCGATACTTTGTCCGACTTTTATATTTCCTTCGAGCATTGTCCCCGAGACATCGAATGTTATATGACGGACAAAATTCGGACTTCTACCAATCGTTGCTATACGATTTTCAACAATAGGCACATCTACCGGATTTTTTGGCTTGTACAAGTTCATCTGAACTTCCGGGAGATTTATTTCTGAACTTACGCTGTTGATCATGTATTCATCTTTTAGTTAGATTTACGTTCCAGCTAAATCCTGCAAACACAATTATACTTAAAAATATTTATATCCTATCTCTGATTTTAAATAAGAAACTTTATCGAAACGTGATTTTCAACTAAAAACTGTAGATAAATTTATTTATTTGGATATTACCTAATTCTCAATATATCGCTCCACTTAATTAATAGCAGACACCCTTTTGAACAATATTGTTACAAATTTTTCAATTAGAAAGCATCTTAAGAGTCGTTGTTAAACAATTAAATTTCATTTAGATAATCACTTTCATACAACATAAAAACGGGTGAGCTAAAATTACAACCCCAAAAAACAATAATGCTCTCTAAGGTCATTTATAATAAATATTTAACTTAAATTTTTACATTTCAGGAACGACAAATACAATTAAATAATTTTATAAATGTAACGTATTTTATAAGTGTTATGGTTTTATGTTAAATTATTCTCTATTAGATAATTAGTTAAAGAGGTTTTTGATATTTTAATATTATTACATACAAAAGGTAATTCCAACACGTCTATAAAAACATAGATTTATCATGTCAAAACTCCAATAATTTTTAAAAGGTTTAATAAAGATGGATAATAAACTATTAGCTGTTGGTTTTCATTTACTTCAAAAGTTTGAAAAGCTCGTTGGGAAATATTCGATTTATGGCGACAAAACATTCTTTGATACCAGACAATTCCCTTGGGTTAAAGATATTGAAGCGAATTGGATGGATATTCGCAAGGAACTAGATGGAGTATTAAAGTTTAGGGATGAAATCCCCAACTTCCAGGATATTTCATCCGACCAAAAGTCCATTACTACGGATAATAAATGGAAAACATTTTTCCTTTACGGTTATGGCTTCAAATCGGAGCAAAACTGTGAATTGTGTCCCAAAACAGCCGCTTTGATGGAACGCATTCCCGGTATGAAAACGGCTATGTTCTCTATTTTGGACGGACATAAGCATATCCCACCGCACCGCGGTCCTTATAAAGGTGTGCTTCGTTTTCATATGGGTTTGATCGTACCTAAACCCAATACGGATTGCCGCATAAGAGTGGGCAATGATTACCAATCCTGGGAAGAAGGTAAAGGAATGGTCTTCGATGATACTTATAATCATGAAGTTTGGAACGATTCGGATCATCAGCGAGTCGTGTTATTTGTCGATTTTATCAGACCACTGCGTTTTCCGGTCAATATTCTGAATAAAATATTAATCTTCCTGATAGGTATCTCTCCATTCGTACAGGAAGGTAAAAAGAATCAGACCAAATGGGATGAAAAATTAGAGAAAAAAATTAACGAGGTTGAAAAACAGCTGGCATAAGTTACGATAAAATTATAGGGACGTTGCATGCAATGTCCCTTTTTTTATACCATTCTTTTTATTGAGCAGATTTTGGAACTAAGTTTTCTGCTTCCGGCATGATATAAGCCATAAATATTCCAAATAATTCAAGTACAATAAAGAGGATCAACAAGATTTGGATGCCATACCTATCGGCTATGACACCTAAAATCCCGGAAATGAGTAAAATGATCCCAATAATCGTATTGCTCAGTGCTACATATAATGGCCGGTTTTTCTCGGGGGCGCCATCTACCAAATAGGTCTTTCTACCTAATCTCACACCGGATTGTGCCAATCCTATGAGCAGAAATAAAAAGGCGTAGAGATAAGCATTACCCAAATCACCGGGAATATAACTGATGATAAGCGTGATTAAACTTACAGTTATGGCAAATAATCCGGCAGCTATCAATACTTTTCGACTCGAACGATCCGCAAATTTCCCCCAAAACGGACTACTGATAATTTTAGAAATAGCCATGGCGATAATAAATAGACCCAGTGTTCCCATCTGCTGACCAACTTGTTTCTGAGCATAAATGGCAAAAAATGGGATCGATAACTTAACACTCAGCAACAATGAACGAACGGATACGAATTTTACAAACCCCGGATTTTCTTTCAAGAGTGAAATACCCGCTTTGGCCTCCTGAAGCGCATTTCTTCCTCCACCAGTCGCTCCTTTTGTCTCATCAATAGCCCCAAAAAACAATGATCCCACAAACCAAAGAACCGCGGCCAATCCAATTAAAATCAGATACATTTCTATTGAATCGGATTGTTTCACATAAATTCGAATGATGATACCTGCTGCCAGCGACAATATGCCACCTACAGTAGCACGTACTGCTAACAGGCGACCTCTTCTTCCTTTTGGAATTGTTTTTGCCATTACATCTTTGAATGCTACTGATCCCACGCCACTCGCAACACTGAAAAAAGCAAGGAGAAGTATAACCAGCCATCCTGTGACGATCGGCGGCAGAAAAATTCCACTAAGCAGCATTAAGAACAACATCAAAGCCTGAGTAAATCCGGCTGTGATCCAAAACCATTTACGCTTATTAAATTGCCTGATATGTCCGGCAATCGCTAATTGTGGCAGCATAGAACCTGCTCGTCGAATGGGAACCAATAAACCGGTAAGAAATGCCGGGGCACCTAATGCTGATAGAAACCATGGTAACACTAACTCAGGACTTGCTAACTGCTCCGCAAGCTTGGTCGCGCTTCCATTTAATGCGTTATAAAGGAAATTTCTCGGGACTTCCTCACAGGCTTCATCGGGTATGGCCTCACATATACGCCCATCTTCATCCTCCGTAATAAAATCATAAATCTCTTCTGATATCTCTTTTTCAGCCATATTCCCGATTTTATTCTTAGTTCAGATCTTTTAAACAGGAACGCCGTAATTATCGTTTGATCACCACTCGATGCCTTCTGCCTTTTGCCTTTTGCCTTCTGCCTTCTGAATTCTTAATTCTTAATTCCTCATTTCTCAAACACTAATGAATGGTTTTGATCGGTTAACATGTTATAACTGTCAGTAATATGGAATAAAATTATTCACTTAAAATTATTTATTGAATGAAAGCATCTGATTTATTAGTCAAAGCTCTTGAAAATGAAGGGGTTCAATATATTTTTGCATTGCCAGGTGAAGAAAATCTGGATATCCTGGATTCACTTAGCCGGTCTGATATTGAACTGGTGATTACCCGGCATGAACAGGCGGCTGGTTTCATGGCAGCCACTTATGGCAGGTTAACAGAAAAAACAGGTGTTTGCATGTCAACACTCGGTCCCGGAGCCACTAATCTCGTAACGGCAGCCGCGTATGCTCAGTTAGGTGGGTATCCGGTTTTGATGCTTACCGGGCAAAAGCCCATTAAAAAACATAAACAAGGTAAATTTCAGGTGTTGAACGTAGTGGATATGATGAGTCCACTGGTAAAATATAGTGAACAGATCAAACACGGCTCCCTGCTCCCTGCAACCATTCGTCAATCATTTCGCATTGCCGAAGCAGAACGTCCGGGGGCTGTACATCTTGAGATTCCCGAAGATATTGCAAGAGAAGATGCCGACCCCCAAACCTATCCGGTTGATACCTTAAGTAATACTATTGCAGATCAGAAATCTATCGATCGCGCTGTCTCATTAATTCATAAAGCCAGGCATCCGTTAATATTAATTGGGGCCGGCGCCAATCGGCTAAATATTGCAGACCGACTCACACGTCTTATTGATGAAACAGGAATACCATTCTTTACCACCCAAATGGGAAAAGGTGTGGTTGATGAACGCCATGCTCTTTGGATGGGCACGGCGGCTATCTCCGAGCACGATTTTGTACATGCCGCTATCGATAAAGCGGATCTTATCATAAATTTTGGTCATGATATCGTGGAAAAACCACCTTTTTTCATGAATCAGAATGATACGCTCGATGTTATTCATATACATCATCTGCCAGCCAATATCGATGAAGTTTATTTTCCTCAATGCGAAATTATTGGAGATATCGCCTACACAATCGATCAACTTTCCCAAAAAATTACTCCACAGGACGATTGGGATTTTAAAGATTATGCGCATATCCGTCAGGAATTTGAAAAACATCTGGCTAAGCATGCCAACGATAGTCATTTCCCATTAAAACCACAGCGGTTAGTGGCTGATATCAGAAAAGAATTACCGAATGATGGTATTCTCGCTCTGGATAACGGGATGTATAAAATCTGGGTAGCCCGTAATTTCAAAGCCTATAGTCCGGCTACCTTACTGTTGGATAACGCATTGGCTTCTATGGGTGCAGGATTACCTTCAGCAATCGCAGCCTCCCTGATTCATCCGGATAAAAAAGTAGTTGCCCTCTGCGGCGATGGCGGCTTTATGATGAATTCTCAGGAACTGGAAACCGCGATACGGCTAAATGTTAATCTGGTTGTATTAGTTCTGAGAGACAGCGCTTATGGAATGATCAAATGGAAACAGGAAACGATGGAATTTAAAGACTTCGGACTCGATTTCGGTAATCCTGATTTTGTGGATTATGCGAATAGTTTTGGTGCAAGAGGTCACCGGATTGAAAAAACAGCGGAATTCAGAGAAGTCCTCAATCAATGTCTGGAAACCGAAGGTGTGGATGTTATCGATGTCCCAGTAGATTATTCGGAAAATGTAGATTTCTTTAAAAAGGATTTGGAACAACTGACGAGCGGACTATAGTATTATCTTCCCAAATCAAAAATGATAACGGGGTTTATATGCCAAACCCCGTTATCGTTTCGCTTAGTTATTGCTTTAATAACATTATTTTCTTTGTACCTGAAAAAGCTTTCAAGTGCAATATTTCCATATGTTTTTTAGTGTTATAAGAAAGCGGCAAATCATATCCCATATTTTTCAGTTTTTGATACATGAAATGCACATCTATCGATCGTTTTTTCTTATTGGTAATGGTAAGGGTGTACTCACTACCGTGAAGCATAAATTTGGCAGCAATACCATTGGGATTTCCAATTTTCCCTTGAATGCCCGGCCAAATCTGTAAAACCCGTTTTGGTTCATCACTTAAACTGATGATATCCTTTTTCATTTGCGGATTCCTCGGCACTAAAGTCTGAATGTTTTTCGGCAGCATTGGAATTACCGCACCATATTTCACAAACACCGGGATTTGTGATAATGAAGCATGTACTTCAACATCTTTGGGCCCCGTTTCAATGTTTCCCGTCCAATAATTTATCCATTTCCCTTTAGGTAAATAAACCGAACGCCATGTCCCCTTTCTGTACATCGGAGCTACCAGCATATCCGGACCAAACATATATTGATATGGATATTGAGCCGCTTTGGGATCATTCTGAAATGCCAGGGCCATCGCACGAATAACCGGCATTCCGGTCTGTTTGGCTGTAATTGCCGTATTATACAAATAAGGTAATAAATCCGTATGCCAGGTGGCGTATGTTCTGAAGATATCGAGTGCTTGTTTCCCAAAATCCCAGGGCCCAAGATTGGATGACATATGAACCTGCATAAACGGTGAGAAGGCTCCAAATTGCGCCCATCGTATAAAAATTTGTTTGGTTGGACGGGTACGATCGATATAGCCTGAAATATCCGATCCCCAAAAAGGCACACCTGACAAACCAGCATTTTGTCCTGCTAAAATTACGGTTGGTAGACCATCCGAATAAGAAAAATTATCACTATTATCACCGGCCCAAAGAAATGGATAACGTTGCGCACCAAGAAAGCCGGCTCGATTTAACAACACGCCATTTCCATGAAACACGCTGTCAACATAGGATTGGACCGCTCCATGATACAATGCGGAGTACTTATTGGTCAATTGCCAGGGTTTGGTATGATCCCGATAGTCGGCATTAGGCACATAATCACCTTCCCCATCGTCCAGTTTAAATGCTCGCACACCCTCAAGTTTTTGGGTTTTTTCAATCTGATGTAACCACCATTTCACCGCTTTAGGGTTTGTAAAATCGATGATGCCGCCGGTTCCCTTCCACCAATGTACCTGTACCACATTTCCGGTCGAATCATGAACGAGATAACCTTTTTCAGCCGCTTCTTTATAATTACTGGAAACCTTCGTGATACCCCTCATATCCTGGGATTCATTTGAATTAATCATTGGCGTGTACCATAAGGCGCTATAAAATCCATTTTTTGTAATGGTCCGAAACATCTTGTAAGGATGAGAAAACTGCTTTGCATTTATTTCGAAATTATTATATCCGGTTTCCCAGGGGCTATCAAAAACAATAACCGATGCCGGAATATGGTATTTCCGTAATTTATGCACATCCTCTAAAACCGAATCACGATTTTGAAAGACATCCCGGCTTTTCCAAAATCCAAATGACCATTTAGGAGGAATCCTGGGAGTTCCGGTTAGTTTTGTATACTCATGCAGAATATCCTTAAAATTGGGACCACCTAAAAAAACAGCTTTCAAATAGGTATCGTGATACTTTATATTTAGATGTGTACGATCTACCGAGCCCATATCAAATGTTCCATGAGATCCATTTTCTACCATGAAGCCATAACCCTTACTACTCATCATAAAAGGAATCGATGCATAGGTACCATTGCCTTTATACAGAGCACGATCATCATTCGCCATCGGCATCGAAAATCCCCGCATATTGATGGTATTGAAACGCTCGCCACCGCCATAAAAGCGATCATTACTATTATCTACAATCCTCATATTAAATTGATGCCGTTTATGATCATTAGCAGACCAAACGACAGATACCGATCGGGTTCCACTCTTTTTTAAAGTAACCGTGATATTACTATTCTTTAATTCTGTCTCACTCGTTTGATGTACGGTTTCAAAACCTTTCTGCAACTTACCATCCATCAGTAATTCAATATGCTTCACATGAATGGCCTTTTTTTGATTTCCATTCAGAATAGTCAATGATAATATGCCGGTTTGCTTCTGATAGTTAACCTCTAAATGTGACGTTTTAACTTCTTCATTTTGAGATTTTTTTACTGTGCCGGCATTCGCACATACAGCTATCAAGAGGACGAAAAAGAAGGTCGTAAGATATCGTTTCATATTATTATTTCCTGTTATTCGCTATTTATATCATAATCACTTATGTAAACCTGCCTGTTGAAGACATTTACCTGAATTTATAAAGTAATATTTTTATTTGAAGTTGCTAATTCCCTGTTTTAGAAGGCTTTTACAAAACCACGGATTTTGTCAATTTCAATGCCTGATCGACTTCGAAACCGCAGTCCCAAAAGCTTGCAGGACAGATATTGGGCAAAAGAGCGGTTTTGCATAGCCTTCCTTTAACCCGAATTCTTCACGCAACCAACAAGATAAAAATACCTATCATATTGTTAATTACTGTACTTATAAAAAAACAAACCGATCCTCGATTTTGAGGACACTAAAAAGAGCTGAGAAATTTGGCAGTGCACCTCGTTGAAATTAAAGATGCTTAATCAAGGCACCAAAGTACCTTTTCATGCGCTTTTTTATCCCCAAAGCTTTCATGACACGACTAAATTTCTTAGCGAATAATCCGGGTTAATGAGTCATAGACTTGTTATGGCTTTCAAATTTAATGTTTCGTAAAATTATTTTGATTCTGTAAAAACCCATTGAAAACCAACCGTTTATTAAGTACTTTTATTGTTACCGGTAACATATATATCTGTATACGATACTACTTTTTCCAAAAAATAAATTACCCAATTTTTGTACTCAATAACCACCACTAAAAAAAGCAAAAAATGAATACGAACAGAATGTTACATGCTCTCTTCATTGATCGATCTTTATATAGATCCCACTTATTAAAGAATAAAACGGGTCACTTTCTGCAGATTCTACTGATGATGTCTCTTTTTATATTATCACCCACGGCCATTACCCTGGCAAAATCCCATGGGAAAAAGAGCATATCCCGCACAGCCGAAAATTCACCATTATCCGGAACCGTTTACAATGTTAAGAATTATGGTGCGACCGGAAATGGTACCACACTCGACTCCCCGGCGATCAACAAAGCAATTGACGCGGCAGCTAAACATGGCGGAGGCACGGTCCTTTTTCCATCCGGAACGTATCTATCCGGTTCCATTCGCTTAAAAAGCAATATTACCCTGTATTTGAGTCATGGAGCTGAAATTTTAGCCACCTCCAATCCATCGGCTTACGATAAAGCTCAGCCCAATAAATGGAGCCAATATCAGGATTACGGGCATAGTCATTGGCGTAATAGCCTGATCTGGGGAATTAATTTAAAGAATATCTCCATTTTAGGTCCCGGTTTGATTTATGGAAAAGGATTAACTCGTATACATAATAAAAAAGGCATTGGTGATAAGACCATCGCCTTAAAAACTTGCCATAACGTAATCTTGCGTGATTTTAAAATACTCTACGGCGGACATTTCGGAATTCTACTCAATGGCGACAATAATGTCACGATCGATAATCTGCTCATCGATACCAATCGGGATGGTATGGACATCGGTTGTACACAAAACGTTCATATCTCAAATTGTACGGTTAATTCCCCTTATGATGATGCCATCGTCCTTAAAAGTTCCTATACACTTGGATATGATAAACCAACCAAAGATGTAACAATCTCTGATTGTATTGTATCAGGTGGTTATAAAATAGGTTCTGTTCTTGATGGAACGTACAAACTGAGAAATCAAAATGATCATTATGGTTATGGGACCGGTCGTATCAAGCTGGGAACGGAATCGAATGGTGGTTTTAAAAATATCAGCATAACCAATTGTGTTTTTGATCGATCCATGGGGTTGGCTATTGAAGAAGTGGATGGAGGTTCTCTTCAGGATTTAACCGTTTCGAATATTACTATGCGACATGTTTTGAGTACCCCCATTTTTATTCGTTTAGGCAGACGTCAACGTGCCCCAAAAGGAACCCCTATCGGAAATGTTAAACGAGTCAATATCAGCAATATTAATGTTTATGATGCGGATCCTAAAAATGCTTCTATCATTAGCGGTATACCCGGTCATGATATTCAGAATGTAAGAATCAGTAATGTTAGTATTGTATATAAAGGTGGAGGAACCAAAAAAGAAGCCAAAATCGTACCTCCTGAAAAAGCGGCGGGTTACCCTGAACCTACGAGATTCGGTGCTATTCCATCCTATGGATTTTACATTCGTCACGTAAAAGGTATTGAGTTTAATAATATCAATCTGAGTTACGAAAAAAGAGATGAACGTCCTGCCTTTATTTTGAACGATGTACAAAACGCTCATTTTTATAATATTCATGCCGAAGTCGCACCGGGCGTTGATCACTTCATATTAAAAAATGTACGAAACTTTTCCGTTGATCAATCCAGACCAATCGAAAATACCAGAGTGGTGAGTACTTCACATAAAGTTGTTAAATAATCAAATATAGATAAGAAAATATCCTTCTGATGGCTCATGAAAATATGAATTTTGGAAAAAAATTAAGACTTTCAGCCATCCGACGGATATTCTATTTCTTTATAGATTCCTTTGATTGGCCTACGAGAAGACTATGCAAAGCCTTCTACGAATGAATCGATTAAAAAAAGGCAGTCACAATATTTTATATTAGACTGCCTTCGACTTCTTTATTTAACCGGAGCTTTTTTCCTCTGTGAATTACGAACATATTCGCTCGCTTTATTAACCTCAGCAGTAAATTGATCGAAATCTATCTGCATGCCGTTTACATAAGTACTCCAGCCTGTCGTGTGTTTTACGTAATGTAAGGCGCTTTCAATTTCTTCCTCTGTGGCACCGTGTAGTTTTGCCAATTCCGTATGAAAGAGTTCACAATAACGGCATTTCGTAGCTGCAGAAACAGCCACTCCTATCAACTCCCGATATTTCTGTGGAATAGGTCCGTCATCTAACTCAATCATTCGGAACAACTCCCACTCTTGTTCCAATGATTTATCCGGAATCGTCTTAAACATTGTTGGTACTAAACCAAATCTCTCTTCAATCTGATGATATACTTCATTTCTGTTCATAACTTAATCTCCGTTAATAAGAGATTTTAATTCATATAATGCCATCCATTCGCTTATTCGAATGAATCATTATAACTGTGCTGTTTGCATCAGTTTGTAGCTTTAAATTGCCATAACCGTACTTATATTAAGATTTATATTTTATTGATTTTATTATATTTATAAAGATATTTATTTTAACACAATTTGCTAAATACTTAATAATTAAATAGTAATACAAATGCTAATTAGATAAGTATACTCTCTCAATTAGATTCATCGAATATCTATACAATCTTCTAATTTATAACTTGAATAAAAATATGTATTAATTCATCTTTGGGGATTAATCATTTACAACATGATAAGCATCTTGTTTTTTCCTGAACAAAGTCTGTTTTCGCCCCTTACCAATAAATTAAAGTATTGTAATTTATAACCTTATAATTTGATTGGGTAAAGATTTATTTGAACATAGAGAACTATAACCATCATATTTTGAGAATATACTCCTATCCGTATTTAAAAAGTTTGTGGTTCTTTTCTATTCTATTAACTTTCCGATTAAATGCTTTTTACAATACATTTAACCTGGCATTTATAAACTTGAAAGCACTTATTTAATAGTCGACCCAACGCATTTAACCGGAGATGATATGTTCCAATTGAAGAAAATAGATTTAGGTTCAGTAGCAATTTATTCTTTTATTCTGTATTTAATCTTAAGCCTGCTATTCATGATACCAACGTGGATGTTTTATACCATGGTAAATCGTCTGATGCCGGGTATGATGGGTAGTCAGGGACAACCATCGATTTTCCCATTTTTAAGTGGATTTTTCTTCATCATATTGCCCATAATTTATGCATTTTTCGGCACAATCATGAATCTCATTATAGCCATTGCATACAATCTGATCTCATTGAAACTTGGTGGATTAAGATTTACCGTTGCGAAAATTGATGAGTTTAGAGAAACTAAAACTCCGCCACAACCAAACGATGACGAAG
>DATFMK010000113.1:0-2498 GCA_035267005.1 Balneolales bacterium | reverse complement strand
CGTGCCTTATGCGACTGCCTCGTTGGGTCCCGGCAATCCGGTCGTTTTTGCCTTTCTACTCAAATATAGAGAGGATGCAGATATTATGGAATTTTCTTCTATAAAAAATTACCTTAAACCAAATAAGTTTAAGGTCCGGTTTACCTTGTTTTTTATTCTGGGTGGAGGGCTTCTTACAGGTATTGTACTATATCTGCTCGGAGGTCCTGAATATCACTGGACAGGAAGCCCCGATCTTTTTTTATCATTCTTTATTAGCTTACCATCCAATCTGTTTTCTCATTTCATATTATTTTCATTGAATGGCTGCA
This sequence comes from Balneolales bacterium, assembly GCA_035267005.1. Classification (GTDB taxonomy): domain Bacteria; phylum Bacteroidota; class Rhodothermia; order Balneolales; family DATFMH01; genus DATFMH01. Next base: position 2,187 of record DATFMK010000113.1, on the reverse strand, counting down.
GAGAAATCGGCGGTGAATCAAGGATTATCTTTTCCTGCCTCATTCCGGAAGCTTTAAAGATTATGGTTCAGCAAACCGTTTTCTATTATATGCTTGCCTGCACACTGTACGGCCAAACCAGGAAAATCCAATTCTATAGATTTTACTTTTTTCTAATTAGTCCCTGAACGAAAACCCCCCGCCTTGACATTTGCCTCTGGTCGGCAGGCAAAGTTATAGATATTACTTCTTACTAGAATTAGCAGGTACAGGTCAAGCTAAAAATTGCTCGCCTCTACATTATCTGCCAGGAATATCTATACTTCTGATACTCAGCAAATCACTCTACTACTTTTGGATGTACTCCTCCATCTAAATGTTTGAGGGGTTGGATTTAAGAAGTGGCTACGAGCATGCGACCAGTTTGTTCCTTTGTTTCTCTTCTAACTTTTGAAGACGTTTGAGCTCCCTTTGCTGAATGACATGTCCAATGATCTGAATGTTTCGCGCAACCACGGCCATTCCGACATATCGCTTAAACGCATGTAGCCCGTGATCCGGACAGCGCTCTAAGCCATGGTTTTTCAAAGCACTAATTGATGACTCGACTGCTGAATGCTTACGCCGAGCTTGTATAAACTCTTCGGAGTTCTCAATTTCTTGGTTTATGGCTGACAGCTTGCCTTTGCGGGGTAAAATAACTTTGTCTAGTATTTTGGCAAGCTCTTCTTGGTTGCTGGGACTGTGAAATCCTTTGTCAAAGCTGCAACTGCTAAGGTCATTAAACCGTTCTATTGTTTCTTTGATAATCGGAATTGCTATTTTATCATCAGTTTCATTTTGCATTACACGGTGATGAAGTATAAAACCAAACTGATCCTTGACTATACAGACCCTAAGCCCAAGCTCGACCAGAACTCCTGCTTTGCCTTTTTGGATCCACTCGGTGTGCTCCTCAAATATTGAAAAAACCTTCTCTGCATGGGGGATAGTCTCCCCTTCAATAGCTCTTCTGCGAATCTGATCAATCTGCCGTTCGGCATGAGCAATGTATTCCAATATTTCTTGTATTCTTAATTGAACTACAATGCTATCAGATCTGATGGAATAAACGGTTTCCCTTGCCTTTTCAATTATCGTACCGGCGAATTCAAGATAAATTAGATGGGCATATATTATTAATTGCTCTCTTTTAGCCTTCTTTTTTTCATCTTTTGAACTCGATCGTTTTAACTGTTGAGCTCGGCGAAATGCTTTTTTAACTTTTTTGAGATTGTCAATTCCTTTCCGCCAACCCTTAACACCTAAACTATCACATAAAGCCATTATCAATACTATGATTTTGCGCATGGCATCTAAAAGAAGATTGATGTCAGTTGGATAGTGAACGTTAGTTTCTGTGACAGTCGTATCACAGCTGGCTCTTAATACTTCATCTTCCTTCTTGCCTAAAATTTTATGACCGTAGTTGACAAAAATTTGATTAAGCTTATCGAGAATTTCGGGGGTAAACAACGATACATTATCTTTTAGCGTTTGCAATGCATAGTTATTGTCCCAGTAAAATTTGCCATGACCTAACATTAAACGCACATTCTTGTGATTATTGGCAAGTTCATGCAATTTATCGAAATCTATGTCGCAGTTTAACCTCAGCATCCCTAAAACAAATATTTTCCAAAAATCCATACCCCTTCGGCCGTTATTCTGGGCAACATTTTCTGGAATTAATTCCACCAATACTTTAAATGCCTTATCTCTTGTATCCTTATCACAATAGATACTTTGGACGCCAATGAGTAGCTTTGTGATTTCATCTCTGGATTTTAAATCAAATTCGATGTCCTTGATGCCAATTTCATCTAATTTCATCTGTAGCTCGATCACTTTTCTCATTTAATTCCTCCGAATCTTTACTACATTTCAATCTAAAATTTGAATTAAGGAACTATATGCTGAATCCAGCACCAAAGAATATGTACAATAATAATAGATTTTTATAAATTTTTGGGTAGTAAATGTCAAGATATTAAATGAGAAGTAATATAAAAAATGTAGATGTTATTCGTTTGCTGATATCGGCCTAACTATCTGTATTTTATAATTAATCCTTATTTCGTTCAACCACTATGTATATACTTGAGCCTAATGGAACAAAGTTTGCTGCGCATCGCTTTTGGCCGTCTGCCAGAGCGTTACATATATTTT
>DATFMK010000112.1:0-3494 GCA_035267005.1 Balneolales bacterium | reverse complement strand
ACATATGCTTCACTTGGGTAAAGTTTATCAACATTGCTCGTTATGGGTACGACTTGAACTCTGTTCAGATAATAATTGGCAGCATCATTGCTTACGATGACGGCTGGTCTCTATTTGCGGATTTCATCGCCAATGGAAGGATCGAAATTAATCCACCATACTTCACCTCTCTTCATCACCCAAATCTCCCATCGTGCCTTCGGCCCACTCAAGGGCTTCAGATTCCCTGATTTGATCCGCAGCCATCTCTTTATATGCAGCATACATATCTTTTTTTATAACATGCGGACGAACTAAATCTTCAATAAAACGGCTGATTTTTCGCGGTCCAATGACTGTTCGCAAGCCTTCATAAACCTCTTCGTCTATGGTCACTGTGAGTTTCTTCTGCATGATAAGCACCTCCATTAACATTACACGTACAATAACACGTGTAACGTGCGGGGTCAAGACACCGGCTCTATTTTTACGGGACAGAACGTGGGCATAGCCTGCGGAGAATGGGTCGAATGGGGGCCGGGCCACAGGAATTTATTGAAATTTATGAATTAACAAAATAGATGTTTTTAGCGCTAAAACATGCACTTTCAGGATACTGGTCCCGACGTATCAATGACGAGCATAGAACCGTTTACAGAGTTTCATCAAACTCCATCCATATAGCTCAGCTTCGTTACCACTATTGATTTATCCGAAACCCAACGCCAAGCTCACCCGGACCGAGGACCGGACTTCCGGGGCGTCCCCCAGATTCTCAATAACCAAACTCTTTTACCGGTTTCCCACCACGTCTGACGGAAATGCTCGCAGCCGGTGGCGTCAATCCCAACCTGTCAGCAAGTTCTTTCATGGTTATCCCGGAATTTATTGCAGTGTTCAATACCCCTTAGTGCAAATCTTCGGAAGCGTCTATCCGTGCTTTGCGTGGCATACGTTGCCGGAGAGCAACTGCCATATTTTATAAACTTATTTTTTTATCTGCGTCCCCAAGAACCCCTAATCAATCCCCCCCTTATTTCTGTTAATTTACCCCGCCAGCCAATACCACAAAGTGATATAACTATTTGAATATTATATTTATTTGACATGAATATCATTTTAATGTATGAATCCGGCCTAACAAATGAATGCAAGACACTACCCTTCCTAAATAGGCGACTCATGAGGAATCTCCTTAAAAAATTTGGTGGTATAATTAACACATGCCAAATTCTTGTAGGTTTATCCATTCTTCTCTTAGGGACATTGGTATATCTTATCGATCGCCCTCCTCATAATACATATTTTGTTTTCAAAAGTTTTAAAAACATAAGTCTATACGATACCCTGCCTAATATATTCGGTTCTATCGGAAACAACCTGCCATCATTTATCCATGTATTCTCTTTTATTTTGATTACAGGCGGCTTTTTATCCTGCCAAAAAAGGGGTTGTCTCATTGTTTGCGCATTTTGGTTCCTGGCAGAAATTTTTTTCGAATTAGGACAAAAATTCAATTCATTAATCTTAAAAACAATTCCTAATTGGTTTTTAGGAGTCCCCCTTTTGGAAAATACAAAGAACTATTTTGTTCGTGGGACTTTTGATTACTTTGATATATTAGCTATCGCTATTGGTACAATAACAGCCTATCTGGTATTATTAATTACATATAAAAAGAAGTAAATTTTGTTAACGCCGCCGGAAGAATGGTAGAAGGGTATCTAAAATCAAACCCATATTTAAAAATAACTCGTCATAATTAATTACAAATGACTTACCACCTTGATCTTTTAACAAAAGCTCTTGTCTGCCGGTACCAGTTCTATAAAGATTTAAAGATTAGAATTTTTTAAATCTAAGGGCATTAGAAATTAATATTCCATAAACTGAAGGGAGGGACGTATGAAAATGAAGGTTTTTTTGAAGTTGAGAATCTTTCGGTGTCTGTTTTTCCTTGTTATTGTATTGTTCGGATTTTCTCTAATAATAGGGTCGGGTGGAGGAGATGATAATAGTGATGTCACCTGCACGGCCTGCGAAAATAACAGTGATTGTGGAGAAGGGTATTGGTGTGCATCTTTTGTTAGCGGTCCCAGTAGATGTGTACCAAATAGTATAGGCATAAATGATCCTTATACTTGCACAGTGACTTATTAAGACTTGTTGTTTAAAATTTTTATATTATAACTATTCATGGGAGATAATATAATGAGACGTTCAGTTTATTTAAGTTTTTCTACCTTTTTTACTATTTGCTTATTGATTACCACAGTTTTATTTGCCCAAACAATACTCGGAGTAGAGAACATAACTGAAGTTTCCGTAAATGACATTAATAGAAATGAAATGGATACGAATCCCGTATTATTGAGGGGCCATTTGACGGAAAAAATAGGTGATCAAAAATATACTTTTACTGATGGTACTGGTAAAATTATAGTCTATATCAAGGATGAATATTTCCCGCCTCCGAGAAAGATAACAAATGAAGACGACGTTGAAATTGCAGGTGAAATATTTTGGAACTATAAAGACAGCCCTGAAATTGATGTGAAATATTTTAAGATTATCGTTGAATAAATATCGCGGGACTTCCGGGACGCCCCTCAAATAATAAGATTCGCTGATAAATAAATGGGAACTTATATTTTGAGGGGCGTCCCCCAGATTCCATGAAATCGTCTCAGAACCAAGACTTTCTGAGTAAAACTCGAACCCCTCTACACTAAAGAAATGTTTGTTAAAATATTCTTCACCGTAATTTGTTAATGCTAAATTTGTAACAAAGGTATCTTTTTCCAATACCTTTTTGTAATTACGCCAATAAATTCCCCTTACAATATAATCCATTAGTTCTAAAATCGCTTTGCCTTCAATTTTCAAAGTTGTCTGTTTAGAATAGATACCGCTGTCTTGAAGAAGCCACACTTTTTTCATTTCATAAGATATGCGTTTATGTAGTCTTCTTTTCTTTTTAAGTCTTTTGGGGACATGAATATAAACCATCGCGATAGAAACGTCTTTATGCCCTAAAGGCTCCTGAACCGATCACCCTACCTATTTTACAATTGTAAAAGTATGTTACCGAATTCTGATTTGTGCGTTGTTTTATTGTTTTGTCAGATAGGAGCAACGTATATCAAAGACGGCATAAAACCAATGGTGGTTTTTTCGGTGAGGAATGGGCATAAAATTTATGTGGTGGTCTGAAAGCCCCGTGAACCTAAATTGAGCGTTTCAAATAGTGATGGAGTAAAATAAAAAAGAAGATCTATTTTTTAACTGTTGTTTGGCTATTGACGGGAAGAAGAACCGTAAAAAGGCTTCCCTTGCCAAAGGTGCTTTCCACACTGATGAACCCGCCGATGGAATCTAATAGCCCTTTGACGATGGGCAGTCCCAGACCGGTTCCGGTGATGTATCGGGTCTTTTCGTCCTGGACCCGGTAAAATCTATCAAAAATCTTGTCCAGGTATTTATCGGCGATTCCGAATCCGTTATCCTCAACGGTG
>DATFMK010000111.1:0-2804 GCA_035267005.1 Balneolales bacterium | reverse complement strand
AGGATTTTAAAAGGACAAATACATTAGATTTCAAAGTGGGCCTGGAGGGACTTGAACCCCCGACAAATCGATTATGAGGGACCGGATATATGGCTATGACGCAATGGATTAGCCGATTTAAAAAGGGGTGTCTCACGAATGTCCAACTAAAAAGGTCACTGGTTAACCGGTTTAACTCAATGCCTCGTATAATGTTACAGGGATTTTTCGAGTCATTTTTTGAGAAAATCACCGAATAGAGCTAGATAAGGCCGATTTATGAATTTTGTACCTATTTTTGTAACTACTTTTTACCTCGTAAGATCAATATTAGAAAATTCTAATGTTGATGTGAATCTATCTTTCTCGTTACAATATTTCCGGGTCGTTAAGTAAACCGGGGCGCTGACCCCTAAACTGAAGGGCGCTCATGTAAGCGCAAAAGCCCTTATTAATAACACCAAAACATCAACAACGTCATACTCGACTACGATCGGGTATCCATAAAAATGTGTTAAAGCCCCAAAACCAGTATGGAATACAAACATATTAAAGCAAAAAAGCGTGAATCTCCTCTCTTGGGATAACTTGTCCCGAATACTTTCGGGAGGTGTAGGAGTGGGTTATCGCTTTTTAGCCTCAAAGCGTCTTCCCTCACCTAAATCCTCCCGACTGCGGTCGGGACAAGTTCTCCCCAAGGGCGAGGACTTTTTTGCTTTAAAGCCTCAAAACGCTCCAACTGTCAGAACCGGGATTAAAGGGATGAAAGGATTACCGGAATTTTTTTAAAACGCAAACAGTGTCATTGCGAGGAAGGAACGAATGTGACCATTAATATTCGTTCTTATTTATCTGTATTTGAGGATATCTTTAATAAGTATAATTGATTTTTGAAATTAGATCTTTCAAGTTTCTCTAAAATAAAGTCTGTTGTTCGAGGTGGTTTTATCTCGTTACGACCCTCTTCTTCGTAAAGCCCGCCGGGTCGCTCTGCGTCCCTTCCTAGTTTTCTGGTAAAATGTCATGTTATTGACATTAAGAGATAACTTCTGAAATGCGCTTAGTTAATTTCCAAAAATCTTATTAAACCTATCTTCAATTTCGCCGATTTCGCTCTCTGTTAATGCCTTAAACTCTTTATCCTTCGCTCTTTTAGACAACTTTCCATCATTTTGTTCTAAGAATCGGATCAACAGATCTGTTGTTTTATCAGGCATTTGGAAATGATCATCCAACCAGTTTTTTAAAGCATCATATTTTTTAAGATACTCAACTTCTTCCGGGATGATTTGATTAATGGTATAATCGATGCATTTAAACAAAAATTCTGCTTGTCGTGTAGCATCAAAATACCGGTAGTAGTCGATAGTTTCATTCAAAACCTTAATATTGTTTTTAGAAGTTTTTTCCCATTTAATAAAATCGAGTAAGGGATGTGAGTAACTTTCCAGTACTTTCCTATATTCCATAATTTTTTCTAATATGGCTGATGAAACAGGGAAGATAATACCTTGTGGAGCAAAACCCATAGTTGCTAATAAATGATGAATCAGATAGCGATGTAATCGTCCATTTCCATCAACAAAGGGATGAATGGAGACAAACCCGAATGCAATTTGGGCTGCTGTTAAAACAGGATGGAACTTATCTTCCTGCATTTTTTTGGCAGATTTTAAAAGTCCGTCCATTAATGTTTCAACATCCTGCCACCTGGCTGATATATGATCAGGAATAGGTTCACCGGTATAACGATCATGTTCACCAACAAATCCAGCCTCTTTGCGGTAACCCATTTTGACAAAACGGTTATTATTTCCAATTACGATTTGTTGTAATCGTAACAGTTCTTTTTTACTAAGAGGGATACTACCAGCCTGACCAATGGCACGTCCCCAGCGAACAGCCCTGCTGTGAATAGGTTTTTCACCTTCAATAGTAAATGATGCTTTAGAATCTTTCAGTAGTAAAAAAGCTGATGTTCGATACAAAATATCATTGTGCACCCGGTTTATAACTTTGTCTATTTTATCCGAAAGATCTTCAGCAATATATTTGTCAAGTGTATGAGTTCTGTGAATAAGCGGACAAAACTTAACTGTTCCAGGTAAATTATTCTTAATCCTGTGTCGCTTAGAATTTGTACTTGTCGGGCTGGCATATTGGAGCTTTTCGTCAATCAGTAAGACATAATTGCCCTTTTTCAAATCGGGTATATTTAATCTCTTCTCTATAAGCCATTCATAAAGAAACCAAATTCTTCGACTATATTGACTTAATGGCTCTTTCGTAATCCAATTTTCTACAACTGAAGATTCTAAATTCTCAAACAGTTTTTTGAAGAATAATAGATTGATACCCTCATATTTCAAGGAAAAGACAAGATGGTCATATATCGTTTCTTCCGGTTTATGTCTTGGAGTTAATACGATCCATTCATTATTCGTGTATTTTCTTCTTTTTTCACTTATCAAAGCCAATTGACGAGGTATAGGAACTTCAAGCTTTAGGAACTCAATTAAGGCCCCATACCCAACTAAATATCCTGTTTCTGGAGCATTCCTTCCGTGAAAAACAATTATTTTCTGTGAAATATGTTTATTTTTCAATATTACCCGTGAATTATAATTATGGCCTTTTTTGTGAAAAACGGTTACTAACCGTGAATAATATTTATTATAAGTATTTTTCGTGAAAAATACTTATAGGACGTCAAACTTTAACAAGGAACTGATTCATGGAAAATCTTATGGAATGGGGAGATTATTGAAAATAAAGAGATCATAATTAAATGCAGATCTTATTATCAATAGGGAAGCTTGAGTTTT
>DATFMK010000110.1:0-2496 GCA_035267005.1 Balneolales bacterium | reverse complement strand
AACCAAAATTTCGGAAATATTGTTTTCAGTCAAAAGCGCATATTGCCTTTAATATCATAACGTTCTGGTTCTTCAAATAATTTTCAAGGTAAATAATGACAAAAAAGTTAACTTTAGCAATATTTTTGCTCATATTTGGATCCATTGGTATGGTTAACCAGGCTCGGGCTCAAAAAGTCGGATCGGAACCGGCCTTGGCACCTAATCCAAAACCTAAAACTCCACTTTCATATGGATATCATAATGGTTTGGGTTTCAATTTATTGATTAACAACTTCGGATTCGGTGCCGGAGCACAATACCGGCATGTTCTCGATCCGATGTCGGAACTAACTCTCGATTTTCATATTACCGGATTGCGGAATGTCACCGAACAGACGTTCTATGACTTCTTTGGTCAACAAATCATACCGAATAAATACAACCGTGTTCTTGCCTTTCCGCTTATGATCGGGTACAAACACCGGTTATTCGCGCATGCTATTAAAGACAACTTCCGGATTTACGCAGGCGCTTCCGTAGGTCCCTCGTTCGCTTTCATCTATCCGTATTTCAAAGATTACAATCAGAACCATATCCGCGACGACGGTACTTACGCCCCCTATGAACCCATCAACGATATTTTCAGTGGATGGAAAGACGGGCATTCCAAATGGGGCGGAGCCGGTAAAGTGGTTCTTGGGATCGACTTCGGTTCCCGATTCAAGCATATTACCAGTGTGGAATTTGGCTATTACGTTCAGTATTTCCCACAGGGTATTCAGGTATTACAGCCGAATGAATACGTAATCCGAAACAATCAGCTTTATATCGGACCGGGCGCATCTCCACAAAAATATTTTGGCACCCCGCTGATCAGTCTGGTATTCGGAGGAATGTGGTAAAATCAGTGAACAGTAAGCAGTTTCCATTTATTTCGTTTTAATTGATTATTTGAAGCCATTTATTGGGTTTGGATAAATTATTGAAGAGATAATCAGGCTGATATCTGGATAGTTCTTCTCTGGTGTAGCTTCCGGTAGCGACGGCTATTGAGGTAGCTCCGTATTGTCGGGCACAATCGATATCTTTTGGCGTATCACCAATAATTATTAAATCCTTTGGTTTCAAGGAAATATAAAGCTGTTGCTCTGCGAGTTTATGGGCTATTGCCGGCAACCTGTTTCGGTCGGCATGATCGGTTCCAAACACCCCAAAATTGAAAAACTGATCAATACCCGCATTTTGCAATTTGATAAACGCCGACTCACGGAAATTCCCCGTCAGTAAGCCATAATGAAAATTCTGATGAGCAATATATTCAATTGCTTCTTTCACATAATCGATAAGCCGCACATATGCGGGTAACAATTCTCTCTTTAAGGTCTGAATGTAATCCTTTTTAAAAGCCTGAAAGAATGATTCATCCACCGGACTTCGTCCCATCTTTAATATGGAACTAAATATATCCCGGTCGGTTCTGCCGGCAAAATATTGCTTACTGATATCAATATGCGACATCTCATACTTTATCAGAAGCCGCTCTATTAAATCATGCATAAACCCTTTCTTAACAGACAGAAGGGTGCCGTCTATATCGAATAAAAATAGTTTGGTATGTTCGTGATTTTTTCGGTTCATTTCATAGTTTTAACGTTTGTGATCGCTCTCTTCTTATCAATAAAAACATTTTCAAATTCTGCCGCCCGGGGAAATTCATTGATCAATTTATTAATCTGATATAAAATTGACTTGAGTATTTTTGCAAATAAATTGTGATTATGAGATTGGAAACCTTGCTCAATGGTTTCACGTGATATAACAATTTCATTTCTATCAGTCATTACATTACTTTTCCTCGATGATTCCGAAAGTTTTCGGGACGCAACAAAATTTCTTGGTGAATAATCCGGGTTAACGCCCATTTTTCTAAAGGCCGGTACATTTTCTATTTTTTTTGTTTCGAAGTTGATTTAATAATATATCTCACATCTGTCCAAAACGTTAATAAAAAAGCTATTGTATTGCCCAACTATTTTGGGCTTTTCATGGTAACGTGAATAATTCTGATGGACGTTTTTAGCCTTTCTTAGATGGACCCCACCATTGAGGTGGAGCCCATCAACAAATGTTCCTCGTGATTTCATTTACGTTATCGATTTTTAAATGGAATCCTCCCCAATTTTAAATCCAAATGTTGGAACTATCATCGATGGGCTCCACTCCATGCTTTTCCGGAGTGGGGTCCATTTACCTAACCTCTTTGTCAAACCGGATCTAAAAAGCACTACTGATACCGGACTATCCTTTTGAATTGACACAAATAAATAATTCCTAATCGATTCAGGAAGATTTTCTCATTGGGGGATTGATCGTTCAAATATTAAATAATCTGTCCTAAATAAACCGATTAAGCATTATTTTTTAATCTCAAAAACGTTTTGGACAGCTATTGTTTGTTTTATAAAGAATCTCGCCTTTTTACCTGAATCCTGTTTTTTCCAAATACTGCGTTTT
>DATFMK010000109.1:0-6381 GCA_035267005.1 Balneolales bacterium | reverse complement strand
TAATTGCTAATTGCTAATTGCTAATTGCTAATTGCTAATTGCTAATTGCTAATTGCTAATTGCTAATTGCTAATTGCTAATTGCTAATTGCTAATTGCTAATTGCTAATTGATTTTTTTGTATTTTGTCTTTTGATTTCATCACGTTAGTAAACTATTCATCTTAACATGATAAATGATTTAAAAGACAAGACATCGCCTGTAGAAAATTTGAGTCGCGAAGAGCTTACTGATGTCATTGATTTAGCATTATGGGCGGGACAATTATTATTACAGTATGGGGCGACAAGCCGGCGCGTCGAAGAAACCGTACATCAAATAGGAACCGCTTTAGGTTGTGACTGGCTGGATGTTCTGGTCTCCTATAATGCCATTACTGTTAGCAGTAACAGCGGCGGCGATTTTCGTACTAAAATACGCAGAGTTGTCAACCGGGGAGTAAATATGACGATCGTATCAGCTATTTACCGGTTGCGGGATAAAATTTTAAATCACAAGCTCAATCGAACGCAGGTCCGGCAGGAACTCGATCGCATCAGTCACAAACAACCAATTTATAATCGCTGGCTCATAGTTATTATGATCGGATTAGCATGTGCTGCTTTCAGCCGTCTTTTTGGGGGTGACTGGATCGCATTCGGTATTACCTTTACTGCCGCTTCGATAGCCATGTTCACAAGACAGGTTTTACAAAAGCATTATTTCAATCCTCTACTGATTACTTTGGCAACCGCCTTCATCGCGACAATTATTACCGGTTTATCCATCCGTTTAAATCTTGGCACCCAACCTGAGATAGCATTGGCGGCTTCTGTTCTTCTTCTGATACCTGGCGTGCCATTGGTAAATTCCGTTATCGATGTGGTACGTGGATATGTGGTGATCGGTATGGCAAGAGGGATTGCCGGGGCCCTCATCACTTTTGCCATCGCCTTGGGTATGCTGTTAGCCATGCAACTTTTGGGAGTTAGTGGATTATGAATATCGTACAAATCCTGTTAGAAGCATTTTGGTCGGGGATTGCCGCACTGGGTTTTGCTCTTTTATTCAATGTCCCACGGCGTACCCTGTTCGCGTGTTTTTTATTCGGCGCAATGGGAAACACTGTAAAATTCATGATCCTGCACTTTGGAATTAATATTGGGTTTGCCACGCTATCCGGCGCAGCATTAGTAGGGTTTTTGGGTGTTGGCTTTTCCAAAAAGCTATATGCCCCACCACCCGTTTTATCAATTCCAGGCATCATTCCAATGATTCCAGGGACTTTTGCTTATAAAGCCATGATAGGTATTTTGAAAATTGCCACCGGTAAGTTACAAACTGATCCCGATCTCATCCGTTTCACAGTGTTAAATGGGACTCAAACGATGATCATATTAATTGCGATCTCTATAGGAATTGCCATCCCCAACTTACTTTTCGCCCGGAAAAAGCCTGTGGTTTGAGAATGTTCTAGTGCTAACCCGGATTATTCACCAAAAAATTTTGTTGTGATCAAGGCGAAATTAAAAATGCGCAGGAGACGTACAAGAGCACATTAATTAAGCATCTTTAAATTCAACGCAGAGCACGGCAACATTTCGCAGCTCTTTTTAGACTCCTCAAATTAGAGGAAAGCATTATTATTAACAAGATATTGTTTTTAAAAACGCTATGTATTTATTTTGTAGCTTATGTGAATAATTCGGGCTAATGTGTTATAGTTTGGCAGTTACTCAGCAATTTTTTAAAAAAAGTGCATCGGTTCTGGTACTTTATCACTATAAAACTCTAACAATACCAATTATTTACAATCATTTCGTCATATTACCTAAAGAATGTTCAAGAGAGATATTAACGATGAGTAATCAATCCTATGAAATGGGTCTGGTTAAAAATATTGGGTTTAATGCTTTTTCTACTCATCATCACTTCTAAATTGTATGCTCAGGATTTTCAACCCCTATTATTTGAATTTATACCTAAAACAAGCATTTCCAATTCTTCAAACTCAAGTCAAAATCTCAAATTACAAATCACGAGATTGAGCGTTGGTGAAGTTATCCCAACTATTTATTGCCGTGAGCATTCTCAGATTCTATACGGAATTCGATATGATCTGCTCTATTTAAATTTTGATAACTGGACTTTTTCTTCAAATAAACCTGAATATTTACATTTTCTTCGAAATGAGCTAACAGTCATTCAGGATATAAATGATCATTGGAAAATAACAGGATTGTTAAATTTGGGTTTGGCTACCGATCTGAAGAAAAAGATTAATTGGGATGACGCACATATTCATACTTATGTTTCTATATCAAATAACTTCCCTGAATTAGGTTATGGATTTGGAGTCACCTATACTTCCTATTTTGGAAGTCCGATTTTGTTACCGGTGATACAAGCTTATTGGAAACCGTCTGAATTTTTCCGGTTTGAAATGTTTCTCCCTAAAAACATTTCCTTTTGGTATGTTCCCAACAAAAATAGTGAAGTAGGAATAAAATCGGTGATCTATGGTAATCGGTACCATTTAGGTGAATTTACGACGAATGAGGAGGACGCAGATTTACATTATTCCATTATTACGATTGGTCCGTCAATCAAATATCGTATCTTCAGCTGCTTCCTTTTATACTTAGAAACGGGTTACACCTTACACCGGAGACTTGAAATTGCAAATAAAACCTTTTCTGAAAAATTAAATCCCGACAATAATTATTATCTAAGAGCAGGTTTGGTATTCCGACCCCGAAGATGATTATAAAAATCATACACTATTTGACATTACATAAACACAAATATAAGTTATTACTATACTTATACATATATAATAGAATCAGGTTTATTCAGTAATTGAGGGTGGGATTATGAAAAGGTTACTTAGTTTAACTATAATCTTAGTATCTGTCTCCTTCATCACATCATGCAGTTCGAATAGTAAAGGGGAAAAGACAGATAAAATGGAAAAGGTTGCTTCAAAAGGAGTAATCCACATTACAGCTCATGATTTTAAATTTAGTGGCCCGGATTCGATTCCTTCAGGCTGGGTTACCATAAACTTTACTAATCAGGGGAAGGAAACACATTTCTTCCTTTTTAATAAAATACCGGATGAAATTTCTTATCAGGAATATCTTGATGGATTGCAACCTCCTTTCGACAACGTATGGAAAGCATTGAAGGATAGTGGAATAACCAAGTCAGAAGCTATAAATCGTCTGGTGGCTGGCCTCCCAAAATGGTATGGCAATGTAAAGCAAATGGGAGGAGCCGGATTTATCGATCCCGGTAAATCATCCACTATTACGTTGAAGCTCATACCGGGTAATTATGAAATGGAATGCTATATGAAGACGAGTAGTGGTGTCTTTCATTATGCCCTTGGCATGGTCAAACAAATCACTGTAACAAATGATTCAACAAATATTACGCCACCTAAGGCAGATATTGATATCACACTGACTAATCATAACATTGAGAACAGCGGAGCTATAACGCCCGGGAAACACATAGTAGCCGTTAATTTTCAGGAACAACCAGAAACGGGAATGGGGAACGACGTTCATCTTGTCCAAATAGATGACACTACCGATATAAACAAAGTCATTAGCTATATGGATTGGTTGAATATTGACGGCCTGCAAGCCCCGGCTCCGGCTCATTTTCTTGGTGGCATGCAAGAAATGCCAGCCGGTAACACGGCTTATTTCACTGTCAATTTAAAAAAGGGGCGTTATGCCTGGATATCTGAGTCATATGCTCAACAAGGTATGATGAAAGAATTCGAAGTGGATTAATCCTCATTGATTATATAAGTTCTCTCAGAAATTAAATTACTTTTAAAAAGCTCGTACTTATAATAAAAGCACGAGCTTTTTTCTTACCATCATTCTTTGTTTATTTTCCCGTTATATCATACTAAAAAGATCAGAATGAAGTTAAATAAATGATCTCCATAACTACCTAACCAATTAATATTAAATAAGTTTCTGATATGTCGTTACATACACTTAAGAAATTTTGGATTTCTTGTTTTTTGATCATGATATTTCCTGTCATTTCCTGCTATGGACAGATGGCGAAAAAGTCGCATGATATGTCCACTCACTCATCATACATGAAAGAGAAAATGCCTTTGGTATCGCCGGGCAATGCTGTATTTGGAGCTATTCAGGAGGCCATCGATAGTCTTAATGCCAATCCTAATACCAATTGGTCGAAGGTTAATGTTGAAGCTTTACGACAGCATTTAATCGATATGTATGAATTTACAATGAACGTTGCTGTTATAAAGCAAAATCCACTGCCGAATGGAAATGAGCTTATCGTTAAGCCATCCAATCAAAGGGCCGAAGTAGCCTTGAATCATGTATTGACCATGCATCCGCGCATGTTAAAAAAAGAGGCCGGCTGGAACATGACTTATCAAAAGAATGGAAATAAATACACAATTAAAGTAACAACCCAAAATCCCAAAGAAGTGGAAAAAATAAGGGCGTTGGGATACATTGGTATTTTAGCTTATGGCACTCATCATCAGCGCCATCATTGGATGATCGTAAATGGGATTAATCCTATGACTAAAGAATAGGATATGTCTCAACAATAAATCACAGTCAAATATTATCGTTTTACCAATTATTATATAATCGATATCTGATCAAAGATGCATTAACCTGCTGACATTCACTTGCATCATAGTAAAATATAAAGGTGAATAGGTTCCCCTCTTAAACCTATTCACCTTCTAATAGTACCCATACCATTCAAATTCTGATTTATTATTGGGCGGTATATCCACCATCTACGGGTAATACGACACCGGTAATAAAAGAAGCGTTATCCGAACATAACCATATTACGGCATCCGCCACTTCTTCCGGTTTTCCAAAGCGACCTAACGGATGCTTTGCTATCATCTGTTCAATAGTCTCAGGATCCTCTTTTAGAATTCGGTCGATCATGGGTGTTTGTATCGCACCGGGACAAATGGCATTCACCCGGATTCTGTTAGCAGCATATTCCAAAGCAGCCGTTTTGGTAATCCCATTGAGTCCGTGTTTACTTGCTACATACGGTGAATAGCCCGGGAAACCGATAAGCCCTGCAACAGATGCTATATTGACGATTGCGCCACCGTTCTTTTTCATCACTGCTATTTCATGCTTCATGCAAATCCAGGCACCCTGAAGGTTGATGGATATAACCCGCTCCCAATTTTCTTCCGACATTTTATCCATAAAAGCTTGCTCCCCTTCGATTCCTGCATTGTTACAAGCATAATCGAGTTGTCCAAACTCTTTAATAATGTCTTGAACCATCTTTTGGATCTGTTTAGATGAGGATACATCTACTTGCAATGAAATAGCTTTCCCATTATTCTTTTCCACGAGATGTGCCGTTTCATCGCATTCTTTTTGCTTCCAATCCGCCACAACAACCTTCGCTCCCTCTTTAGCAAAAGCTAATGCCGTAGCTCTTCCTATTCCCGAAGCCGCACCGGTCACCAATGCCACTTTATTTTTCATAGCTTTTCGTTTTACTGATTTATAAGAATTCTCCTATTGACGTTTTTGAAGATTAAAACGCAGACAATAAGTCAAATACATATTTTCGTGTCTTTGCGAGCGGAATCTCCGGAGGAGTGAAGCGCGGCAATCCCCTGCCGTTGTTTAGGGTCATGATTTTAACTACGGAAGGAGATGACTTCATCCCGACAGGTCGGGATTCGTAATGACACCAAGTACGTTTTAATATTAAAAAACCATGTATCATTTCTTCAATGGTTAGGGGTTCCCCTTTACCCGGATTAATCACCAAGAAATTTAGTCGTGATCAAGGCGCTCCGAAAGCTTTCGGAGCAACGCAGAGTACAGCCAAATTTCGCAGCTTTTTTAGTGTTCTCAAAATCGAGGATCAGTTTATTTTTTTATAAATTATTTAATTTACAATAAGTTATGTATTACTTCTTATTGCTTACGTAAATAATTCGGGTTAAAACACTCGCAATGACACTCTTTTACCCAAACTATATCACAAAAAAGTCTTTGCTGAAAGTATTTAAACATTTTAATGATAGGGCGATCACTTACTTTCTAATGAATGACTCGTAAAATCAGTTTTTAATTATAGAAGAATTGAATGTGTAGCTGATAACTAAATTAATCATTCCAAATAAATCATTTTTCGGGTCATTCCACCATCTGCCATAAAATTAGCCCCAGTGATAAAACCGGCTTCTTTGGAACAGAGATACCATGCGAGTCCGGCGATGTCTTCCGGTGTTCCAACTCTTCCAACCGGATGTTGTCTATGATCTTCGGAACTCAATTTGGGTTCTTTTGCTTTCGAGTCTTTCTGCCAGTTGCGTACTTCAATCCATCCCGGACTTATGCAA
>DATFMK010000108.1:0-3587 GCA_035267005.1 Balneolales bacterium | reverse complement strand
CAACCTATTATTTTTTCCACCATAGCCATGAAAATTTTTTGTTGAATAAACGGTCCTAACCAGTGCATCAAGGTGACGTTTTTTACTTGGCTTTTTATTATTTGGATTCAGATTTTACACTTAAACTTTTAAATTATTGATCATAAAACTCCCCTAATGCATAAGATTTTAAATAAAACCCTGATTCCACTTATTCTTTTATTACTAACTTATAATTTATTAATCGCTAAAGGAGTTTTTGCTGAATCGTCTGGCAATTCTGCAAAATCCGAATATTCTTCAAAAAAAGATCAGAAGCATAAACAAAAGCATTATCCCGATTTATTGAAATATGTGAACACGCTTCAGGGAACCAATTCCAAATTTTCTCATTCTCATGGAAACGATTATCCCGCCGTTGCCCTGCCACGCGCGATGAACTTTTGGTCACCCCAAACGGGGAAAGATGGAAATGGCTGGAAATATCAATATCATGCAAAAACGATCAGGGGATTTGACGAAACACATCAATGTAGTCCATGGACGAATGATTATGGCGTCTTCACGTTAATGCCCATTACCGGAAAGCTTGTTGTTGAGGGTAAAAATCGCGCTGCGGCATTCCGTCACTCCCGTGAAATTGCCAAACCCAATTATTATAAAGTAACCTTTGACAACGGAATCACAACTGAATTGGCTCCTACTGAACGTGGAGCCTTGTTTCATTTTTCATTTCCACAACGGAAAAAATCCTATCTGATATTAGACGGATATACGCACTTTAGCAGAGTAGAAATCTATCCTAAAAAAAGAGAAATCGTCGGATATGTACACAACGGACATGCCATCCCTAAAAATTTCAAAAATTATTTTGTACTTAAATTCAATCAACCATTTGTTTCATATGGTACCTGGCAGAATAAAACAGGAAAAATATCAAAGACGAATACATCGGATGAAGGAAACGGAATGGGTGCCTATATACAATTCAGAAAAGGTGCGCGGGTTCAGGTAAAAGTAGCTTCATCTTACATCGGCATCAATCAGGCGAGACTAACCTTAGATCAGGAACTTGGTGATATCAAAAATATCAATCAAGCAAAAAATAATGCCGCTGTTATATGGAATAAATTGTTGAACAGAATCAGGGTTGAAGGCGGGACGCAGGCTCAGAAAGAGACGTTTTATTCCTGTTTATATCGGGCCAATCTATTTCCCAATAAATTTTATGAGATCGATAAAAACGGTCAGCCCTATTATTACAGTCCGAATAACGGGAAAATTTACAAAGGGTATTTATACACCGATACCGGTTTTTGGGACACTTTCCGCACGCAGTTTCCTTTGTACGATATCCTTCATCCCACATTTGAAGGTCGCTTCGCTAAATCCATTTTATCCGTTTACAAACACAATGGATGGCTCCCGGAATGGCCCGATCCGGGAATAACCGGCGGTGGTATGATCGGAAATCATGTGATGTCGGTTTTGACCGATGCATGGGCAAAGGGACTACACACCTTTAATCCGGATACGGCATTAAAAGCTTATTTCCATGAAGCAACTAATTCAAAAGGAAGTTTTGGCAGACCGGATT
The DNA here is from genome assembly GCA_035267005.1 of Balneolales bacterium. Classification (GTDB taxonomy): domain Bacteria; phylum Bacteroidota; class Rhodothermia; order Balneolales; family DATFMH01; genus DATFMH01. The sequence goes on along the minus strand of DATFMK010000108.1, from coordinate 2,011 downwards.
GGAAAGATTATTACACTTTGGGGTATGTCCCATATCCTCAAAATGGCAAAAAAACGCTCAAATCAAGTGCCCGAACCATGGCTTATTCCTATGATGATTTTTGTGGGTACCAATTAGCCAAAATGACCCATAATAAATTTTACGAACGTATTTTTGCTAAACAGATGTACAATTACAGAAACGTCATTGATACCGTTGATAATTTTGCACGAGGAAAAGATTCGATGGGAAACTGGGATAAACACTTCAATCCCTATGAATGGGGTGGCGCTTTTGTAGAAGGGGCTTCGTGGCAATGGACCTGGGCGGTATTTCAGGATGTTCAGGGACTGATCAATCTAATGGGTGGAGATCATGTTTTCGCATCGAAACTGGATTCGGTCTTTACGGTACCTGATTCTGCTGCTGCAGGAACTTATGGTTATACCATCCACGAAATGCGTGAAATGGAAACGGCTAATATGGGACAATACGATCAGGGAAATCAGCCAAGTTTCCACATGTGTTATTTGTACGATTATGCCGGTGAACCCTGGAAAACCCAGAAACACATTAGAAAAGCTATGAATACGTTTTTTAATGCCGGTCCCAGTGGTTTTCCCGGAGACGAAGATGAAGGCAGTATGTCATCGTGGTATGTATTAAGTGCATTGGGACTCTATGATGTGACGCCCGGAACCAATCAATATGTCATTGGAAGTCCGCTTTTTAAAAAGGCCATAATTACTATGGAAAATGGAAAGAAATTTATCATAAAAGCCGAAAACAATAGTAAATCCGATATCTACATTCAAAGTGCTAAGTTAAATGGTATATCTTATCAGCATAATTGGATTACGTATAAAGATATCATTAATGGCGGCGAACTGGATTATAAAATGAGTAATCATCCTAATTACCAAAGAGGAGTAAAAAAAGATGATCGGCCATTTTCACTTTCGAAACCCAAATGATGTGAGGTACCTTAATACACGCTGCTTACTCGTTCCCAACGTCCCCGTTGGGAATGCTAACTTTGAAACTCTGTTTCAACTAAATAATAATACCACAGATTCGAAAGCAAATCGAATGAGTCGTTTAGATTTAAATAGGATGAGGAAAAACGAACAAAGTGTCTTTGCGGGGAATGAACAGAGGTAAGTGGGGCGGCAATCTCTTGCCGTTGTTGGAGCTTATAGCTGTGGTTATGGAAGGGGATCGCCCCGTAAGCATGCGGGATTCCTAAAGTCACTTCGGCAAAAAGCGCCTCGCGATGACACTCATGATGTTTGTATAATCGCTGCATACTCGTTCCCAACGTCCTCGTTGGGAATGCTAATTTTGAAACTCCGTTTCATCTCCACGGTTGGAAGATCCCTCACCCAAAAAGCAGGTTCAAGATGAGGCCTTTGGGTGATGTTTTTTTTAACAGAAACATCATCTTCGCCCATTTGCGTCATTTCGAGCGGAGGGAGAAATCTTCAAAGTAACCTATTCATTTCAAGACGCCGTTTTGAGATGATTTTATTTCGAACTCACGTTAAGTAAGGATCGGTCAGTAGGATGAGGAAAAATGAACAATATGTCTTTGCGAGGAACGAACGAAGGTGAGTGACGCGGTAATCTCCTGCCGTTGTTGGGGCTTATGGCAGTGGTTACGGAAGGGGATCGCCCCGAAAGCATGCGGGATTCCTAAAGTCACTTCGGCAAAAAGCGCCTCGCGATGACACTCATGATGTTTTATACACGCTGCTTACTCGTTCCCAACGTCCCCGTTGGGAATGCTAACTTTGAAACTCTGTTTCAACTGAATTGGATTACCAAAGATTCGGAAGGATTTCGAATGAGCCGTTTCGTTTTAAAATGGAAACAGAGCTTCTGTAATATAATTCCCAAAGGGAATACGGGAACAAGAAAAAGTGTTGGAGCTGAGTCGCGTTGTTTGAATTGCAAATAGTTAACGTGAATTCGATATCATTATAGATCTATTCTGTTTCCTATCCACGGTTGGAAGATCTCTCACCCCAAAAGC
>DATFMK010000107.1:0-2127 GCA_035267005.1 Balneolales bacterium | reverse complement strand
CAGCAATAAAATTAAACCTTGAAATAACTTGATACCTCCAACTAATCAGTATCCAGTTCTAAAAATAGATCATTGTGATATCGTTTTTATATCTCAACTGGAAAATTCGGCGACCTGTATTACCGTCCGAGATTGTATATTAGGTATGCGAAACCCACATTTTTGCTGAATTGTGGATTTCGGCTGTAAGTCCAACCTTTTGAAAAAGTTCACCTTCCGTTCGCTAATCTTAAATTTTTCGTACGATCTCAATGATTCGATACAGGCACGGATGTTACAATTTGGGACAAGGTAAAAATTGTTAGATTAGCTGACGAAATTTACAGTTAGTAGAATAGACCACATATCGATGCCAAAATTGGATACTGGCAAATTATCTGCAATCAAAATTGTGAAGTCAATTACATAATTCTTGAGAATTTTTTTCAGTATTCAATTAGTATATTTTGCTTTGTTTGTAGTAAGTATTTGAAATTGTTTTTATATATTAAAATTTTTATGTATGCAGATATTTTGCATGATTTTTGCATTATGCAAATTCATAGTTGATAATGATCTCTTTTAAAACTCAATTTTCACCTAAGGAATTCTATTAAGTAATCTAAGATCTACACAAAATCAAACCCGCCAAAATTTTAACTAAATACCCTAAATTTTTAGAGTTGCTCAGAGTTGTTTAGATAAGACTGGAACAATACTTTTTTGAGTTTTTTAGAAAAAGTTTCGATTGTCCCTTTCTTTTGATTCAGAGCAGAGAGTCTAAAGAATCTACTTTGTTCATGTTATAAGATATTAATTTTTGCCAAGCACAGCTGATTTCCAATGGCGTATAATTTCAATTGCTTATCGAATTGCCTAAAAGACAGAATCCATCTAAAGCTCTATGGTGACTTTGATGGGAATTCGGCATGTGAATTGATAAGTGTTCTAAAAAATAGCAAAAATAGTTCCCATAAAATTTTTATTGATACCAATAATCTTAACAAGATTCATCCTTTTGGTATGGATGTCTTTAAAAGGAATCTTGGTATCTTGGATAAAACACATATGCAAGATACATATTAAGATGTTGGTATAAAAGCATGAGACGTATTTGGAACGATTATAAGGTTTGGATATTAATTGGCTTTGTCTACAGTGGATTTTATTTTTTAAGAGTTATAAGATTTTGAAAGAAATTGTCTCCGGTCTTCATGCAAAAATTGTTTCAGGCAGTCACTATCATCTATTTAGATAGGAGGAGAAGATGAAACCAAAAAAATACAGCACCCATTTCGCAAAACTGTCTCATTTGATCTTATCGATGCCCGAAGAACAACAGGCAAAACTTCTTGATCTGGCTTCAAGGATAAATAATGGTGAAAACCCTTTTGCAAACAAAGGCAGAAACAATACCAGCCTTTTTTTCACATCAGGTGTCCTGGCAGGATGGGGACTGGTTACAATCCTTTTTCTAATCTTATCAGCAATATGAATGATAAGGTTTTGCGCTACTTTGGCAAGCCATAACTACAGATGGAGAATTTTTAATTATGCGACAGGCACAGCTAATCAAAAAGCAACAACTTGATTTCCTATCTGAAACACTTGATTGTCAATTGATTCAAAACGGGATTACATCCGTTGTCCTAATTGATTTAGCCGGAAACATATTGACCGATTTATCAAACAGGGAACACGACTTTGATACGTATTCTCTGGCATCGCTATCAGCCGGAAATTTCGGTGCGGTTACAGCCCTGTTAGACCAAATAGGTGAGCCGGAACTTACCCTGTTGTTTAACCAGGGGCAAATGCTCAACATTTATTTTCGGAAAATTTTAGCTGACCACATATTAATAGCGGTCTTTGATAAATCAATATCTCTGGGCTACGTAAGGTTAAAAATGGATACGATAGAAAACCTTTTAAGGGGGACTTTGACGTAAGATGGCTTATGTAAACATCAGGAACAAAGAAATTCAGCTAAAAATAGTGTATTACGGCCCCGGTCAGGGGGGAAAAACAACCAATCTTTTATACATTAATAAAAATTTTAGTGAAAAAATCAAATCACAGATGGTTACTATTGACACTTATGGTGATCGAACAATTTTTTTTGATTTTTTCCCATTAGATTTGGGTCAA
>DATFMK010000106.1:0-2150 GCA_035267005.1 Balneolales bacterium | reverse complement strand
ATGCCTGCTGGCCGGGTGGAAGCCGGGATTGAGGACGGACTGAGACAGATTCTCGAATTCTTCCAGGTCGACCGCTGTGCTTTGCTTATTGCTAGCTAGTGCCTGAACGAAAAGTCGCTGTTTTGCGAGTCAGCCAGGCTGCTGATGCTCACTCATTAAATTACTACCGTTCATAATGGCGGGGGCCAGTAGCAAATCAATTTTTGGCAGCGTTTTCTCTAAAATTAGACCTACCTCTCCGTTAAGTTTTTCTTTCCGATTCAGAGGTTATCTTTTATGCTGCTTTACGTCGCTTTTGCTTCTTTAGCTCTTTTTGCTGAAGCAAGTGGCCCAATATTTGAATATTGCGCGCTAACACTGATAACGCGACATAGCGCTCAAAGCCATGTAAACCATGATCCAGGCAGCGGTCTAATCCATGATTTTCTAAAGCATTAATTGAAGATTCGACTGCTGAATGCTTGCGCCGGGATTCAACAAATTCTTCTGACTGCTCTATTTCTTTGTCTTTGACCGATAGACGACCCTTTTTGGGTAGAACAACGTAATCTAATATTTCGGCTAACTGGATTTTGTTCTCAGGGCTATAAAAACCCCTATCAAAACTGCTACCGACGAGATTTTCGAATCTATCCTTGGTCTCTTGAACCATGACAACAGCCGTTTTATCATCGGTCTGTTGAAGCATGACTCGGTGATGCAAAATGAAACCGAACTGATCTTTATGCACGCAAACGCCTATGCCCAGCTCTTGGGGTACTCCGGCTTTGCCCTTGCTAATCCATTCGGTATGCGGTTGAAAAATTGAAAAAACTTTTTCTCCATGCGGTATCTTCTCATCGAATACAACTCTTCTGCGAATCTGATCGATTTGTCGCTCAGCATGGCGAATATATTCTTCAATCGTGATCAACCTTAATTCCTGGCTCATCGACAATATCCCTAACTCTCGTAGGATATGGATCGTCTCTTTGACCCGTATTACAAGGCCTTGGCAGACGTCGATGTAATGTTGATGCTTGGCAATAATGAATTCATCTCGTTTTTGCCTTTTAGCTTCATCTTTTGATGTGGAGCGTCTCAGCTTTTGAACACCACGCAGTAAGCGTTTTACTTTTAGTATGTTATGATGACTTTGCCGCCAGGCTGTGATGCTCACCTCTGAACAGATGATTGCAATCAGACTTATCATTTTGCGTATCGCATCAAATAGCAGATTGGTGTCGGTCGGATAGTGAACATCGGTTTCAACGACAAACGAATCACAGCTGCCCCTTAATTGAGGATCTTTGTCTGGAGAAATAATTCGGTGACCGGCTTTGACAACAATTTGATTAATTTCATCGAGTATCTCTGGAGTCAGTAAAACAATGTTATCTCTGATGGTCTGCAAGGCATATTGGCTATCAAAATCTGTCTTGCTGTGGCCGAGCATTTCGCGTAATTTACTGTGGTTGTTAGCCATCTCCAAAACTTTATCGTAGTCCCAGTTGCAGTTTAAACGCAGAGTTCCCAAAACCAGAATCTTCCATAGATCCATGCCGGGCCTTCCGCTTTCGTAGCTTTTTTTCGGTACTATTTGTTTTAAGACTTCGGAAACCTTCTCGCGTATAGATGCTGTACGATGAATGTACTGCAGTCCCATCAGCAGTTTGGGAATTTCATCTCGAGATTGAAGATCAAATTTAATGTTGGCGATATCTGTTTTCCAAAATTCCATTTGCAAATCGATGACTTTTCGCATAGATTATCTCCACGAAGATTTTTCAGGTTTGACTTGTTTTTGCTTTTCTACTTTGCGGGTAGAAAATCGGTATTTAATGTTAATTCAATAAGATAACTACCGTTAACAAGTTTTTAATGCAAGTAAAAAATGCATTAAACTGAAAAATCTTCGTCTTACTTTTATGCGAAATTTATCAACAATATCAATGCGATAAGTATTACCTTTCAAACACTAATTAAATACTCAGTTTCATTGTTATTTTTATCCAGGGGATGTGATGTAACTATAGGAATTGATAGCTTTTCATGATCTTCTTCACTATGATGGCAAAACTCCGCTGGATTTCACAATGTCGCCGCTGCTTTCGACATTTTAGCTAACAAAGATGGCAAATTAGGTTTTCTCAATACTTTTTTCATCCTTG
>DATFMK010000105.1:0-4267 GCA_035267005.1 Balneolales bacterium | reverse complement strand
TCGTGGTTATATTTATACCATTTAGATTAGAACGACCATTCTGATTAAAAAGGCATTCGTGACATTAGGATATCGTATAGATATTCAATAAAAGACCTATCATACTTTACCAAAGTCTTAATTTTAAAAGAATTTACTTCTTAAAAGTAATAAAGCTCCCTCTAAACCAGGATGGTCGTTTTAATATTTAGCCGGATTTTTACGTAAATAACAAAATAAAAACATAATAAATTGTTACTACATCACTTATAAATAATATCAATGCCTCAAATTTGAGAACATTTTTAAAAAGCTGCGAAATTATCTGTGCCTTGATCACAATAAAATTTATTGGCAAATAATCCGGGTAAGGTTTTAGACTATAGCGCAACTGTTACAATTACAACAGCAACAGCAACAACAACCCGAAGCTGCTACAGGTACCGCTGCCAGCATTGAATTTCCTACCAATCTTATTGTTTTCATAAGAACTATAGATTTTAGATTAAAAATTAAAGTGTTTAGTAAATAACTAACTTATTATTACTGATTATTTTTAAAATTTGATGTTGCCAGGTATACTCAATACACTGATATATAATTCTTATTTATATACCGTTACGACTATTAATAATCATTTTCCAAGTTGATTGATTACGTAGTAGCATTGCAACAACAATTACAATTACAGCAGCAACAAGATCCTGAAGCTGCTACAGAAGCAGCTAGTAAAGTTGAGCTTCCAACTATTTTTTTTACTTTCATTGTGATGTGAATTTTAGTTAGAATTATAATTTGCCGTATTAATAAGTAATTATTAACTATCATATTTCTATCTATTTATCCATACCTATTAAGGGGTATTCTCAAAAACGTTATCCAGTTTTTTTCTATTCATTTCTATTAAATACAATGTTTTTAAAGCATATAGTTTTCTCCCTGCAAAAACCCCTAACCTTTGTCCATATGACATTCTTAATTTTTCCCTAATATTTTTTCGTTTTGTTTTTACCGTATGTATCGATCGAAATTGAAGGTTTGCTATTTCAGACGTCGTATATCCCTCACTAATTAAGACAAGAACTTTCAATTCACTTTTTGTCAGATAATTTGCAAGGTTTGTGTTTAATAATCGTTCCTGTCGTTGCTTAGTTGTACATTCTAGCAGTTTTTTTATGAAGATGCTTAAATAATGCTTATTCTGACTTAGATTTTTAAGAGCCACCGGAATAGTATTTTGCAAATGATCATATGGAGTGATAAATGCTGAGGCTTGTATCGATGTTGCTTCAAACCAGCTGTAAAACCATGATGGAATGCCGATTAATATTAACGATACATCCGGAAGTTTTTCATTTACTTTGGGCCATAAGTAAGCCTGTACAAAAAATATATCAGAAACCTCCTCTTTATGAAGTATCATGCGCCTCACATGAATGTACGGGATCCGGATTTGCTTTTTTCCTTCCGTTAATGTATAGATCAATGGTTTTCTAAGTAGTGATCGTGAGGCGGTCTCAAATAATGCGTCCATGACGATTTTTTTAAAATAAGTGAATCATTTTTGGAAGTTATTGCATCAATTGCTTGTCTTTATTTCACTTGTGAGCTAATAGAAAAAATACAATAATTGTTCCCTCGACAGTTACATTGCTAACGCTATTAATTTAAGTATAATATAAACTATACTAAATGTGAAGAAAAACTTTGCGTTATTTCCTAAAACAAACATTAACATCAAGTTTCCACTTAGAGTGGAGTTACTATGAAGCAGATCGCAGAAACCTACGATGTTAGCATGTCTAAAGATACGTTCGAATATGAGTTTACCCATAACAATGGATTTAAGCGGAATGAGTATCGTTATTTCAACCAAATCGCACTGACCGATCCCATTCAAAACAAATCCCGGACGTATTCAGAACTCATTAAAGAAGTCAATAAATAAGTACTTTCTCTTTCGAGAGACGGAATCGTTAAAAACGATATTTTATGTAATCAATTATTTAGCAGTCCAAAATTTGCGTTTTTATACCTTGCTCCTAAAAAAATCGGAGCCGTTAATTCTCCCATCAATTTCCTGCTTGCCCCTGTTGAAACGGCTGAAATCTTCGACAAGAGCAAACCCAAAATCTTTTTTATGATGCGGTATTAAAAGATAAAGTTGAGAAAGCCTTGGATAAAGCTCATCATAAGCCAGAATATGTGGTGATGGTTAATACACTTGGCAAAGTCAATTCCGGTTCTGAATTCGTCACCTATACTCAATATGTGAAGGGACATCGATCGATGATCCCGATATCCCAAGACCCAATCATATCTGTGATGAAATGACTCGTCTCTATACTTCCGGCACAACCGGCCGGCAAAAAGGAGTTCCGATCAATAATATTAATAACGTCTTTTTCGCTGACGATGTGCTCATACACTTCCCATTATCTCGCAAAGATAAAACCATGAACATGACACCTTGGTTTCACCGGGGAGGTGTTATGTCGACGCAGAAGCGACGATTCTTCGGTAATTTACACCTCGAAATGTGATGGAACACGTGGAGAAATACGGTATCACTTTTCTCATCGGCGTCCTACCCATGCTTAAACCCCTATACGATTTTCAAAAAAAGAGACCAAAGACCTGAGTGAACGGAAAGGAATTGTCACCATCGGTGCTACGCTTGAACGGGGGGCATGCCACCGTTATCAGAAAAAACTGACACCGAATATTTTCAATAGATACGGCACTTCGGAAGCTTTCTGGAACACCTTTCTTCACCCCTATGATCTTCCTGAAATGGCTGGATAGCGCTCCTATACCGACGAGGACGTAGCCTTTGTTCAGATCTATCCGGTCCGGCGGGCCGAACCGGACGATTATGTTGCTAAGGACAATTCTAAGACTGGTGTGATCATCATCAGAGCTCCGGCTGCAACGAGAGCAAATTGAGTACTGGATCGTTCCACTCCACTGGGCGACCACGACGAAACAATGGCAGTAAAGGAAGTCTTCGGGAAAGATCATCCCGATATTATAAACAGTTCTACCATAGGAGCCACCGGTCATATGATGAGAAAAGGCGGAATAACGGAAGTCATCACCTGTATTCAGGCTAACCAGGAAGTTATTGTTCCACCGACCATGAATCTTACTGATAAAGAGCCTGAATGTAACCTGGATTATATCCCTCAAAAAGCACGAAAAACAACCGTGAATACAGCTATGTCAATTTCATTCGGTCTCGGCAGACAGAATACCATGCTGATCGTACGCCGGTTTATACCATAGGCAAATGTATCGCCCAGTGAAAAATTACGAATTCAGCCTGTTCCGGATATCATGAAACAGTTTGTTATACAACTTCTTGGCCACCTTTTTCAACATCGATTCCTACTCCCAGCCTAAGGCGCCATTTTTCTCGACTTTGATCGTCAGAGTAAATTTCGTACCATCATTATTTTTTGAAACGATGGCATTGATCTTCGTCCTGGAATTGCCCACCAGTATTGCTTACAGAGTTGAAGCATTCTTATAATCGGTATTGATCAGTCCCGAGATACGATCCATTTTGTCAATGGAGTAACCGCGGTTCGTAAACACCCGGACAACCTCCCGGAAAGTTTTGTTGTATTGTTGATTGAAAATCTTGCCTCGCTTGCTGACCGGGATACTCTTTGTAGTGACACAGCGTCCTGATATGAGTACAAGCATAAACAATATGATCCTTCAGCATAATAGCCCTAATAATTAATTATTTTACAATTGTATATTTATATCTAATAAAAAACATAAGCTTTTGAAAATGCTTCCCCGGGTTACGGTTGAGATCGGTTCCCTTTTTCTTTCCGGTAAGCAGGAAAACATATGGATATCTCTGCATTAATCGTATCCTCATCAATATTATTTATTTGAACCTTTTAAAGGAATAATGGGTACCATATTGTATCTAACTACTTTTATTTATTTTATTGTTATTGTATTATTAAAAATCATGTTATTGTTTATTTAATTTCGGAGAGATTTATGAGCTGTAAACTATTCCGCATCTCTGCTGTTTTATTATTTACGCTATTTATAAGCTTCATAACTGTAGCACAAACAAAAGCATCACCTGCTGTTCAGAAACCGGGACTAAAGTCGGAAGGGATAATTAATTCAAAAACGTCCCAAACGAATACTTTTTCGGCTAACGACAGCACCCATTTCACCTTAAAAAAGATATTTGATCTTCAATGGGCTTCCGATCCGCAAATTTCTCCGGATGGGAAAGAAGTTGTATTTATTCGAAATT
>DATFMK010000104.1:0-9429 GCA_035267005.1 Balneolales bacterium | reverse complement strand
CACGGGTTATTATAAAGTGACTGTGATCGCGGCTCCGAAAAATGAGTTCCGTTTGATGATTGTTATTAACATCAATCTTTATTGGAAAACCATTCGTTAATTTGGGAAGTTGCTGCGTTTTGATAATCCTGAAGTGATCATTGTATTTATTAACCTGCCCGTTTTTCTTTATGATATAAAAATATTTCGGCTGATTCGGATTTGAATAGAGTGCGGCTCCTCTCCAGGATGATGAAAATTTAAATTTCTTTTCTCTTATTATTTTTAGTTTGGCATTAAATAATCGTAAAGAACTGAAATGTTTTTTTGTCCCATCATATAAATTCATAATGATATAATAAGCCTTTCCAAATTTATTCAAAGGAACTAAACTCGTCTCAGAAGGATAAAGGCCTGTTTTAACTGGTTTATACTTAAAATTTAAATTCTTGCTATAGTCCATGAGCCAGGAATACATATCAGAATAGGGAGCTTTTATATCACTGTTCCCGGTTGCGTATGTACCAAAAACTAAATTAAGACCGGATTTACTCCTCTGAATGACTATCCCCTTTCTATTATTCAGATTTGCATATATTTTCTCAGATCGAACTATCGAGTCCCGGGCGGGATCATACTTGTAAACTCTCCTTGGCTGACCAGAATAGTCTACTTCACTACTAAAATAAAATTCTTTCACACTGTCACTGTTTGAATCAAAAAAAGTACATGATCTTATATGACAATCCAAATAATGTTTCTTAGGAATGTAGTTAGCAACAAATTTATTCTTTGTTATAAATCTGTGCTTATAAGGATTCAAACAATCGAGATAAATCTTTTTATCTTTATATACAAAAAAATAAAACGCTTTTAAATATTTATCTCTTATTTTAGAAACCGGTAATTTATGCGTAAATATTATCTGACCAACAAAATTCCACTGATCAATCACTTTATCATTCTCCCGAACAATGATATAAAAGAATTTTTTCTTTTCTTGCCTGATTTCTATTTGATCACTTATTCCATCACTATTCAAATCAGCATAATAAAATCTTTGGCCCGGTAATATTCTAATATTTTGTACCGTTTTTATGTTGTACTTTTTGAACAGATTTGGTAAAAAAAATATTATTATAATTGTGATTAGTAAACTTATGATATAAGGGCTTGTCGCTAACTTTAAAATTGGCTGCTTGTTTTTTTTATAAAAATTATTCGACAAATAACCCATGGAAACCAATTCTGCTTTATCTGGATATAGGTAATCCAATTTTAAATTAAAAACCTTTTTTATTCTCTACGTACTCACTTACTTTCTTAAGTATCAATCAAAAATTATATTATGATTGCCCCTTATCCTTTAAGGTAGTTTATGCCGACTAATATTACAATGGTTTTGTAATCGTCTTCAAGATTAATGACTTATTTAAAGTAAATCTCAATAAACTGTTCCTCTATAATTAACCAAACTTATTATAATTTTTCCAAAACATACCTAATATATTATCCCAAAAAGTTTTTATAAGATTTGTGCGTATAGTCATTAGAAGGCTTTGTAAAACTAAGACTTTTGTAAAAGATCAATGCTTTATCTGTTTAGAAACCGAAACATATCAGCCATGTATGAGGATTTCTAAATCGCGTAAATACGTATATTGGGCATATATTAAAGTTTTACATAGCATTCCAAAATACAATTAGATAAGCTTTAGGATAATTATTGTATTAAGAACTGATATACTTATCACTTTCAATATCAAATTGGAAACAACATGATATTGCAATATGATATAAAAAAGGGATGATATTTTACTAAATACCATCCCGAAACGTTAAACTTTTTATTGAGATTAATTAGCCAAATCCCCGTCTTCTTTGAGAAAACTAACGGAAGGATTTTCCTTCACTCCAACTTCTTTATTTATCTTTTTAAGCTTCTCTGATGTTAGGAGTCTCATAGCTTTTTCCAAAGAATCTGCTTTGAAAAATATTTTGACATTATTTGGATCATCAACTTCCTGGAAAACAGATTCTTCATGAATTCCAGCCTCTTCACGATCTTTTTTCCCATTGGTAAAGGCTTCTTTCCACTTATTATAATCTTCAACTTCAGTATTGATTAAAATATGAACCATATTGTTGTTTTCTCCTTTTTTAAATGTCATAATTTAACATGAACTCATCTAAAATGGGCATCGTTTTAACCTGCGCGACACCTGTTCAACTGCGAATGTAACGAAATGATTAAGTCATTATTATTAAGTAATTTCTTTTAGTCCATTATCTCCCATACTCTTGTGTTAGAATGGAAATTGTAGAGATCTCATTCTGTTGCTAATCATTTCATATGTATCAGAATGCTACGCAAAACCGTTCTTTTGCACAATAGCTGCATTTTTGTGACTTCGAAATCCTCGAATCCTGAAAGCATTCGGGATGCTGCGGTTCCGAAGTCACTGAAGCTTTGATCTTGAATAAAAGCCCTGGTTTTGCATAGCCTTCGTTCAATACAGAGGACGAAAATATCATTGAAACTAAAGATTATTTTAAAATGTCTATCTGATTTACTAAAATTAATTGACCTTTAAAATCAAGAATAAAATTATGAGAACTTCTGGAAATACTATTTTAATCACAGGTGGAACTTCAGGTATAGGATTGGGATTTGCCAAAGCTTTTTTGGAAGCCGACAATACTATAATTATTTGCGGAAGACGTGAAGATCGGCTTCAGAACGTCAAGAAAAAATATCCCGATATCATCACCCGCGTTTGTGATGTATCGAATGAAAATGAAAGAAAGCAGCTATTCAATTGGTCGATAGAGAATTATCCTGATTTAAATGTATTGATAAATAATGCGGGGATACAATTAAGGGCCGACCTCAGGAAACCGGTCGATATGGAACGCGTGCATGCAGAGACCAGCGTGAATTTTTACGCCCCGGTACATCTGTCATCTCTCTTCTCCAACCATTTATCAAAAAAGGAAAATGCTGCGATTATCAATATTTCTTCGGGACTCGCCTTCACTCCCCTGGCTATTATGCCGATTTACTGTGCCACGAAAGCGGCCTTGCATTCTTTTTCTTTAACGCTGCGACATCAACTGAAAGACCAATCCATCAAAGTTTTTGAGATCATTCCACCTTCAGTCGATACAGAGTTAGGAGCTGATTTCCGATCCGATCCTTCCCAGAGACATGGTGGTATGCCTGTTCATGATTTTATTGAAAAAACGATTCAGGCTCTCAAAAATGATAAATTCGAAGCTGCGATTGGCGAATCTCAAAATCTATACATGAAACGTGAAGAATTGTTTGGAATATTGAATCGTTGACCGACCTATTTATAATCGGAAAATAATTTTAAATCTTATGCGAAATTATGTTTGATGAATTAGAAGCGTACAAAAATCATGATCACTTTTTTTTAAATCGGGATCAATCACTTGCTGAAACATGTAATGCTCCTAAAGACATAGCAGGTGTTTACGTAGTTTACAGACTGGCCAATGGCGGTATTGATTTGGTTTACATCGGATCTTCCGGTAAAATTACCAATAATGGTAAACTAAAAATACGTAAAGGCGGTTTGTATGATCGAATTGTTAGTGGCAAACAATTTGGAGAACCAAGACAAATCTCATGGTCTAAAAAAATGGAAAATGACGATATTGATGCTTTGGATATCTATTGGTACGAAACATTCAATAAAATTACAAAAGATATCCCTGCCTTCACTGAAGCAATTATTTTGCAGCGATATTTTGATATACATGAAACTCTTCCATCCTGGAATAAAGAATTTTGATAATTAGTCAAATAAAATATTTATCCTTATAAAAAGGTTAGACTTTTACCATTTCTTCAAACCATCATTAATCGGTGATTCATAATATCTGAATCGTTGTATTAATATTAAGAATGTATTATTATGTAAGTAAATGATTACTTATAAATATTGATATGGAAAGAGAACCGACATCCGTCAGACAGGAACAAATCAAACAGGCCGTTTTGGAGATCATCTCTGAAGATGGACTTCACAAGCTTTCCACACGAAACCTTGCTAAAAAGGTCGGCCTTTCAGAAGGTGCAATTTTCCGGCATTTTGCTTCCAAACATGATATCATCAAGGGTATTATGGATGACGTAACTACGGATCTCGTTGGTTCCTTGCGGGATATCGCCTATGGCTCCCTGCCGACTGACAAAAAACTCTTCACCTACTTATGTACTAATGTCAAATATCTTCAAAAAAATCGGGGAATCACCATTTTACTGTTTTCCGAAGCGGCTCATTTTGGCGACAAAGAACTCAAGGCAAAACTGAATAAAATCCTGACCGATCAAAAACAACTGGTCATAAAAATGGTTACCGATGGCATTTATGAGGGATCATTCGATAAATCGGTAGATCCTAACGATGTTGCCATGTTATATATGGGCATACCGATCACTTTCAATATCGAACTGGTTTTGAATCCCGATGGTTTAAATACCAACAATTTCTGTAAGAGAATGTTTTCATTAATAGTAAAAACACTCAAAAAATAAAAAAATTTATAAAAATATGTAAGTGAGTATTTACTTTATAAAGAGAGACGCTAAATGTTATACTTCATTATATCTATCATCATACTTGCCGCATCCTTTCTGTTTTCCATGTTAGGACTTGGCGGCGCTTTAATCTATGTTCCGATCCTTAAATGGGCCGGATTTAACGTCAAAGAGGTGGCTATTCCCCTGGCGTTATTGTTAAACGGACTGACCACCACTTTTGCCCTGATCGCTTATTTTAAGAATAAACTGGTCGATATTAAGGGCGGTCTGGCGATGACAATCTTAGCCTTCGTTTTTGCTCCCATCGGCGCGGTGGTATCTGACAAACTACCGGTAAATATTTTAATGATATTTTTCGCTGTTGCTGTTTTTGTTGCCGCTGGCAGGATGTTATTTATGTCACGGCGACCCGAACCCAAAGAGATTATGTCGTTTAAGAAACGGGCTATCATCGGTGCTATCATCGGCAGTTTTGCCGGTTTTGTAGCCGGACTCTTAGGCATTGGCGGAGGATTTATCATGGCTCCCCTGTTGATGTGGATGGGTTACGAAACCAAAAAAGCAGCTGCAACCTCTGCCCTGGCTGTTACTTTTTCATCCTTTTCAGGATTTCTTGGTCATGTGGCCCAGGGACATTTTAACTGGACACTAACGATCTTACTCGTCATTGCCGTTTTTATAGGCTCGTTATTGGGAAGTAACTTCATGGCTACCAGAGCAAAATCCAACCGGGTAAAACGAATTTTCGCCGTTGTACTTTTTGTGATCGGACTCAAATTGCTTTGTGGAGTTTTTTGAAAGGAATGAATCATGTCGAGAATTAAAACCATCATTTTACTTACATTCATCCTGATTGCAGGCAGCAGCGTGCGGGTATTGGCGCAACAAAAAATTGACTGGAACGGCTATTTTCAATATCGTTTTTCCGAAAATTATGCCAACCAAAATGATTTTTCTATCCGGCGTGCCAAGCTTTGGATGAAGGGACAATTACCGTTTGAATCCAATAAATGGGGCTTCAAGCTGCAATCCATCTTCTTCAATAAACAAAATTTTAAGTTGCGGTTACAGGATGCCTTCATCAATTATAAGTCGGGCAAGTTCACGATAAATGCCGGACAGTTTGTCCCCGATTTTAGTTTACAGAGGAAACAACCGGATTATAAGATTCCATTAACTGAACGGGCCAATGTCGTTAATGCCCTCATCCCAACAGCGCAGACCATGGCCAGGGATATCGGTTTAGAAGTCCAGTACAATGGAAGTTTAGGTGGAATCAGCGCCGGTTTCTTTAATGGAAATGGCGCGAACACCTTATCCGAAAAGAAAAACTTCCTGATCATTAACCGCGGATTTTTACATTTCAAGAGCCAATCGGATGATCTTCAGGTTGGATATTCATTTTCCTATCGAAAAGATAATCAGCTTACTTTTTCCAAAATTTTTGGAAATGCTGTCACTTTTTCCGGTAATGACTTCAGATACGGTTTCGATGCCCGATTACAGCTTCCGAAATTTGAACTTCAATCCGAGTTTCTGGAGGCTCTTCTTTCCAGTAAAACAGCCTGGGGGTATTATGCATTGACGGATTATGAGTTCATCCCCAAAAATTTATTCATCCTTTCCATAGAACAACTACACGATCTGAATCCGGCAACAAATGATAACCCATATTATATAGCAGGATATTCTTATAAACTAAAAAACTACGACATCAAATTTACTTTAGATAACAGGTTCCAGTTTACAAAAACAGAAACTCATTCATTAACAACATTACAAATTCAATATTTCTTTAATCAATGATAGAAATCTTTGAAAAACCCGGATTTTTGTCCAAAATCAAGGCTATAGAATTTAAAATTTTGATAACTTAGATATTGGGCAAAAAGACCGTTTTGCATGAACTTCTAAAAATCAGGAGAGATAATATGACAAATCCACAAGAATGGCTTGAATTCGGCCAAAAGTTTCACGGCCACAAATGTCCCGCCATGCCATTAGGCTTGCGTGCCGGTGCGACGGCCATGAACAAACTAGGCGTCGAGAGAACGCAAGACGGACAATTACAGGCTATCGTTGATATCGGTACAGCCCATTGCGCCACTTGTTTCGCCGACGGACTCCAGGTTATACTGGGCACGACCTTCGGTAAAGGGAATATTAAGAGAACGATGAAGGGAAAATGGGCGCTGACCCTCATCGATAAAAAAAGGAAAAAAGCGATTCGGGTTACCCCCAAAGCGGAAATAATGCTGGCCAATAAACAAACGGATTTCTTCAAGAAATATCGTGAGGTTGGCATACCCGCCAGTCAGGTCCCGGATGATGTTGTTGATCCGCTGGTAGAAAAGGTTATGGGAATGCCAGAAGATCAGCTTCTGACTATTTCAGAAGTATTTGACTATGATTTCAAGGAGACACCCCATAGCTTCAACAGCTTCGTCTGTGAAGAATGCGGCGAAATGACCGTCATGGAATACGGTCGCATCAAGGGAGATAAAAAAGTATGCATAGATTGCGCCGCGAGATAGAAATAAAACGATAGCCTTGGCGGTCAGATGGTTGAAACCGTCTGACCGCTTATTTTACTCAAACCTTCAAGGTTTTGAAAACCTTGAAGGTTTAGATATAGATATAGATATTGAGCCTTAACAATTTCCTAATTTGTAGTTTGGCAAATGTCTTTTAACATTGGGATACAACCCGTTATTCCCTGCTTCATCGGGAATAAATCTAAAGACCAAATCAATGCAGGATTTAAATATACTTATCGTCGGTGCCGGAGTCGCCGGATTGACATGTGCCGGATTGTTGAGCAAAAACGGTGTGAATTATCAAATCATAGAAAAGGAACCGGAACAAAATTTCAACAAATCCGGGTATATGTTGGGATTATTACCGCTTGGCGGACGCGTATTGAATGCTTTGAATGCCCGTGAATTATATTTTGAGCACAGTATCCAAATGGAGCATTATGAAATTCATCATGCCGATGGAACTCTAATTAAGGATTATCCCCTCGATTTTATCAATGAGAAATATGGATCGTATCGTGGAATCAGCAGAACCGATCTGATTGATATTTTGCTTAAGCAAATTCGTGAATCAATTCGTTTCGATACAACTATACAAAAGCTTTCGCAACTTTCAGATGGTGTGGATGTGGTTTTCTCTGATAATAATACCGGCAATTTTGATATGGTCATCGTTGCCGACGGATTACACTCAAAAACACGCGATCTTGTACTTTCTCCAAACGAATTTTCTTATTATGATACCGGCTGGGGCGGTTGGGTTGCCTGGCTCAATGAAAAGCCGAATTCTGTCTATAAGGAATATTGGGGAACCGGTTCATTTCTCGGATTATACCCGGTAAAAGACAAAACCGGAATTTTTCTGGGCGGCGCGGTCAAACATATCAAAAATAAAGGTTTGCTTGATTTCAGGGATAGGGTGTTACAGTTACTTTCATCTGATTTTAATCTTCCCCGAAAGGCTTTGAAGACCTTTGACAATGAAAGAAATCCTTTCTTTTGGGAATTTCATGACTGCAGGTCAGAGATTTGGCATAAAAAAAATATCGTTTTATTAGGAGATGCCGCCACCGGATTTTTACCCACCGCTGGCGTAGGAGCATCCATGGCGATGGATTCGGCAGCCGCTCTGGTAGATGAAATTACCAGAATGGATAAAACTCATATCAAGTAAGGATTGAGATTATTCACTCATCGACAAAAAAAACGTGTCGAAAAAGCTCAAAAAGATTCGAGGGAATTGGGAAAGATGATGTTTGTCGATTCATCAATTCTTACATCGATACGAAATACTATGCTTCCCTTTTATAGTTTGCAACGGATGTTATCTGATCTTAGTAAAGTAATGGAAGGGGAAGTGTAATAAGGTTTATTTATGATCTTGTTAAAAATTCAAGAAATTTCACCTTTATAGACTTTATGCCGGTAAATAATTTCGATACGCCGATCGGGTATCAGCCATATGAGAGCTACCAGAACATAAATGGCACCGGCAATCCATGAGCTAATAAAAGTTGACGCTATTGCTAAAAGATATAATATCGGTGAGATCTTTCCCTTTATATCTTTTCCAATCGCTTTTGCCAGAATGGAATCTGATCCATGGCTTTTTAAAATTCGAAATTGGAGTATCCAATAGGCGATTGCCGACATTAAAAGAATAAGGCCATAAAAAGCCATCGGTACTGGTGTAAAATGATTTTCTCCAATCCATCCCGTAACAACCGGAATTAGAGATAACCAAAAGAGTAAATGAAGATTGGCCCATAGTATATCACCAGTAACGTATTCAACCGTATGCAGCATGTGGTGATGGTTATTCCAGTAAATGCCTAAATAAAGGAAACTTATTACATAACTTATCAATACCGGAATCAAAGGCCTCAACGCCTCAAAACTATTCCCATGCGGAACCTTAATTTCCAGGACCATTATGGTGATTATAATAGCTAAAACACCATCACTAAAAGCCTCCAGACGATTCTTTTTCATAGCAATAAAAGTTACGGTCTGCACATTTAATCGAAATGTTGAAATACCTTTTATTTTATTAGTATACGAAGAATTTTATAGAACTTATGTAATGTGAATTCGATATTATCATAGACTTATTTTGTTTGATATCCACGCTTGGAAGATCTCTCACCCAAAAAGCGGGTTCGAGATGACGCCATTGAGTGATGTTTGTTAGCTATCAACAATCTCTTCACCCATTCGCGTCATTTCGACCGGAGGGAGAAATCTTCGGAGGAAATTATTCATTCCAGGACGCTGTTTTAAAGAAGATTGTATCTCGAACTCACGTTATTTTAATAAGAAGCCGTGCCAATAAAGCAAATATAA
>DATFMK010000103.1:0-4005 GCA_035267005.1 Balneolales bacterium | reverse complement strand
AGAAGGGGTTCATTCCCACAGATCATTTTATGCGGCATTTGGATCACAAGAATATTTTTGCGGCCGGTGATGCCACGGCTCTTGCAATGCCCAAACTGGGGCATTTGGCAACCATTCAAGCAGATATTGCCGCGAAATCTTTAATTAAGGAATTAACCGGTTTCGGTGAAATACCTGATTTCAAAGCTGAAGTATTTTGCATCATGAATAGAGGTGGGTTGGATGCGACGCTCATTTATTCAGATACTTATTTTGGTGGGAATACGGATCTCACTTTCAGCGGTTCGCTTGCTCATTTCATGAAATGGAGTTTTGATTCCTATTATTTCTACACCCGCGGACACCTTCCTCCCGAGATGCTTGAATCGAGTCTGAAACGAGCTCTTGAAACGTTAAAACAATGATCAATTAGCAAATAGCAATAAAGCGATGAGTTCCATCTAATTCAGGCAAGGTTTTCATGAGTCGTCCTACTCAAATAGATAAACCCGTTTAACTCACAAAATTCATTACGTCAATTTCACAATCAAACGTTAAATAAAACGAGATATTATCGTCCTTGCAGGCGTTATGAAAAGTCTTTAAGAACGGTTTTGCATAGCCTTCTTTAAAATGATTCTCCAATTCTTTTGGATAAGTTTTAAAATAATCGTTAATTGCGATCCCGTTAAGAGGTGTTTTTACATTGTTTAACAGCAATGATATCAATAGTCCGGTATTATTTCCTGTAAAATTAGAAAAGGACTAGTCATCGTTGCGTAAAACAACAGCTCTCATATTATTGAGTACTATTCTCATGAACAGCCTTGGCTATATTGGCGTATATAGTCTGTTGCGATGGCATATCACTCATGAAATGTATGAAAGTATTGAGCATCATGATGTTAACGATTATACGGAATTAATTATTCCCATCTCGGAATGCAAAAATCCGGATCATGAATTTATCAGGATAAACACACATGAATTCCGGTATAAGGGAAAGATGTATGATATTGTCTCCCAAAAGAAGGTTGGTGATTCGGTACATTTTACCGCGATCTATGATCCTCATGATGAAATGAATTTCCATCATTTGGCTGAAACGGTTCAAGCTCAGTTACAAACGCCGAAAAATACAGAAATGGACCATTCGAAGGTTGTGGATGTGATGGTCAAAGGTTTTTTCTCACCGCTTTTTTTTACGAAAATCCCCGTGTATAATTCTATATTCTCCGGAAGACATCTAAAGAAAAATCGATCAAACTTATTGCCGGATAGTCCTTTCGTTCGGATTCCGGTCCCGCCTCCCAAGATCTCATGAAATTATATATCGATTTAAACTGACCATCCGAAGAAACAGGTCGGTCTCGATTTATTCCTCCATTGAATTTTATGGATTCAATGGAGCATTATACCCTGATTATTATCCATTAAGATAATCGTAGGTACAATTTTATAGGTAATCAGAATAAATCCAGGATAAATATTATTTAATAATTTCAATGATTTAAAGGAAAATAATGTTAAAACGTATATTATTTATGTTACTCGTATGTGTTATCATCTCACCGGTGATTGCATTTGCGCAGACGACGGTAACGGGAACCGTGATTGATCAGGAAACACATAAACCAATTGCAGAAGCGACGATCACCGTAAAAGGAACCGATATTCACGCCTCAACTAATAATTATGGCAAATTCGAAATATCATCAAAAGGCCAGATAACCGCATTGGTCATCACCTGTATCGGATATCAAGCCGAAGAAGTTAAAGTTACAAATCCACAAAAATCGTTAAATATCCAGTTGAGTCCGAAGCAATTTAAACTTCCCGGTATTGAAGTAACGGGTAGTAATCAACTTGAACAGGCTCAATCGGTTGGTATCTTAAGTTCGCATGATTTAAAGCGTTTCAGTGGACTGAGACTGTCGAATACGATCAATACGATTCCTGGCGTTTTTATGCAATCGCGTACGCCGTTTGGCGGAGCTCACATCACCATACGTGGTTATTATCCGAGTACCAGTGGGAATAATCCAAATTTTAACGGACAAGGCTATGAAGTCTATCTCAATGATATTCCCATAACCGATGCATCGGGAATAACCATCATGGACGGCATCGATTATTCATCGCTTGGAAATGTTAAAGTGATAAAAGGACCGTCTTCAAGTTTGTATGGCAGTTATATTGGTGGAACGGTGTTGATGAATACCACCCGGCCAACACCCAATCAATCCAGTATTCAGGAAAAAATGACAGGTGGAAATTACGGACTTTTCAGAACATCAATGATATTGCAGAGTGCCGGTAATAATTCGGATATAACGGTTAATTACGGACATCAAAACTATAATTCGTTTCGTCCGCACAGTAAATCAAAAAAAGATTTTATACGGATAAATGGCAATTTCAGAGTGAGCTCCAATCAGATATTATCAGGATTTTTCTCTTATGGGCACTCCTACGAAGAACTCGCAGGTGAAATTGATGCTTCCGATTTCTACGCCCGTCGTCCGATTGCTAATCAGGATTATGTAAATAATAATTCTCATGTTTTGATGAGAACCTATGTGATGGGCGTTACCGATAATTATCAATTCAATGGGAATTTTACCAATAAAACGACCCTTTTTACAACAGGATTTACATCGGGACAGCCTTTTGCACACGGATTTACGGACCTCACGCAATTCAATTTTGGAGGACGTACATCGTTTGGATACACCGGACATATCAATAGTATTGGAGTGAATGGAACACTTGGTGTGTTATATCAACGGTCCAATATTGCCAACAACGGAGTATTTATTGTGCCGGCGCCGCCTCATCCGCAATTTCCCCATACCCAGGAAAATTTTGCAATGAATTATTCGGCTTTTACACAATGGGAATTTTCTTTGCCATCGAAAATAACGGTTACTATAGGCGTAAGTCTGAATAAGAATGATTTCGGAGTCAAAAATTTGCTGGATAACGGTCAGGTCAGTAATTCCGCCAGTCTAAAAGTAAAATCTTTCAATGCCGTTTTCGATCCGCGCATATCGGTTTCCAAAGTCATCAATCACAACTTTTCGGTTTATGCGAATGTCAGTTCCGGATACACGCCACCAATGCTAAGCAGCGCCACCGCATCAGATGGAACGGTGAACATGAATCTGGAACCGGAGCATGGTGTTCAGTATGAGATCGGAACGAAGGGATCTTTTGCCCATAACCGGTTAGCTTATCGGTTGTCGCTGTTCGATCTGGAAAACACAAATAAACTGGTCAGTCAGACCGTAAATTCGGTTACATTCACGACAAATGCCGGTAAACAGAGAAATAAAGGACTCGAAGCTTCTCTGAGTTATCAGATGGTGAATCCAAATGATAATCAATTCTTCACCTCCTTACGTCCCTGGATTTCCTACGCGTACTCCGATTTTAAGTATGCTGATTTTAAAAGTGATAACAACAATAATTCTCAGACGGCTAATTATTCCGGCAACTACGTGGCCCGTGTTCCTAAAAACACGATAAATGCGGGACTTGATTTACAAACACAAGCAGGTATATATCTTGATGGGACCTATCAATATGTCGGTAAAGCTCCGGTCACTTTTGATAATTCCACTTTTGTGAAATCCTATGATTTATTGAGTATGAAGCTGGGATACAAAACCAAACTCGGCAATCATTTTAATTTGAATCTGTATGCCGGGGGAGATAACCTGTTAGGCAGCACGTATTACACCTTTCTATTCGTGGGACCCAATATTACAAGTCTGGCTCAGGCCAAAGATGGTGGTCGGGGCGATGGTTATATCATTCCCGGGTCTTACAAACCGACAATTTATGGGAATTTCACCATCAGCTATATTTTCTGATTTCATCAACTAAATAAGCGAAGTTTATATAGACCTTGTAGTTAGGAACGCTTTTGCGGTCTGCAAGGTCTTCTTTATCTTCCGGGTAGAGCGGTTCGTTGCCTCCCCGCTCCCCCACAGATCCGTACGAGCAGATTTCCCGCATA
Source organism: Balneolales bacterium (assembly GCA_035267005.1). Taxonomy (GTDB): domain Bacteria; phylum Bacteroidota; class Rhodothermia; order Balneolales; family DATFMH01; genus DATFMH01. The sequence continues at coordinate 5 of DATFMK010000103.1, read as the reverse complement.
CGGTT
>DATFMK010000102.1:0-7692 GCA_035267005.1 Balneolales bacterium | reverse complement strand
ATTTATGATAACAGTACGAGCAGAATCGATATTTTTACCCTTAACCCGCCATCGTTCTCACATGCTATTATCATTAGTCCGGATAAATGGAATAAGTACAATAAGTTAAAACAACTCAGACTCGATAATTTTTTTGTCAGAAATGACGGTAGTTTTTTATTTGAATTCAATAAACCGGGTATTGATATGAAATATAAACATTATTACCTGGCAGACAGTACCGGAAAAGTTATCTCCAAACAAATTTTTAAACGAAGATATGTTGATATTACGAATGGAACTGGCGGTGGACAAGGAATACCTACTCCTTTTCAACTTTCAAAACCGCCCCTGCCCTCATCTCGAAGTTCTCTGATGGCCGTTTCGACAGACGGACATATCTTTTCCGATTGGTCGCAAAATTTTCTGATCAAGGAATACAATCCTAAAGGGAAATATATACAAGCCATATACCATCCTTATAAAAATGCCCCTGTCCATACCCAACAATTTGTAAAAAATTATCTAAAACGATTCAAAAGACATCTCGCCAAACTTCGGAATGGAGTTAATAACGAACTTCAGAAAACCTGGCCGGCCTTGAGTTATTTGCTTGTTGATAGTCAAAAACAACTTTGGGTGGCAACGATCACCAAAGATTCAAATAACTATGAATGGTGGGTAATTAGTCCATCAGGTAAACTTCTGTCTAAATTTAAATGGCCCGGTAAGCGAATGAAAAGAGATTTTGCACCACGGCACATCCGGGTTATCAAAAACGGTTTTTTATATGCTTTTAAATCGGATACGGCTAAAAAAACGGCTGAACTTGTGAAGTATAAAATCGTTTTGAAGCCACATTAAAAAAAATTTTGAGAAAATGGTTAATAGACGTGGAATAATGAAATTTCCGAATAATCCGGTCACCAGTTACAAACTGGCAACATTCACTAAAAAAGCTGACCGCTGAAAGCTTAAACCTAACACTTTACAAAAATCCGTTTTGTACAATTCAATTTTTTTATTTAATTGATCACATTGAAGAGGTTCATTTAACAAAAACTGTCTCTTGCTTTTACGTCGACCCATAACAACCTATATGATTATCCTGGCCGTATTTATTTTTGGCGGGGTTGCCCTTTCGCGATTATCGGTTAACTTGCTGCCTGAAATCAATGCGCCGGTTTTACTTGTACGCACGCAATGGCAGGGAGCTTCCGCTCAGGAAGTGGAACGTACCGTTAATCAACGTCTGGAAGCGGTTCTAAGTACGATCAGTGGGGTCCAGCACATTCATTCGATCTCCAAACAGGGTTTAAGTCTGATTTCGCTACAGTTTGGCTGGGGAACTAATATGAACCTGGCTTTTTTGAATACCCGCGAAAAACTTGATCAGATACAATACGGACTGCCCCGGCAAGTCAGCCGGCCCGATTTGATCCGGTCGAGTCCTTCTGATAAGCCCATTGCCGTTTTAAGTGTGACTTCGACTTCACAAAATGCAAACAGTTTTAATACCAAAATGGAATTGCGCCAATGGACCAATCAAGTGCTCACACGGCGGCTTGAGCAGATTGATGGCGTGGCACAGGCCGTTATGGTCGGAGCCGTTCAGCCCGAAGTTCAGATTCATTTCAAACCTAATCTTATTGATCAATATGGTTTATCGATTGATCAAATCCGTCAGGCGATCAGTAATGCCAATTATTTTACTTCCAATGGACAGCTTCGGGATGGCTGGTATCGTTATTCTCTAAAGATAGAAAGCCGTTTGAAGAGTCTGAATGAAATCCGGACACTGCCGATAGCAAAGTTGGGTAACTCCCGCATTTTGCATCTGAATGATGTGGCTACCATTAAAATGGGACAGCATACACCCACCTCCTTCTCCCTGCTCGACCAGCAACAAATTCTCACCGTTTTGGTCAAAAAAGATTATGGAAGCAATACGGTCCGTGTCTTTGGAAAAATAAAACCGGTTATTACATCGCTTAAACAACAATACCCGAATATCAAAGTGCAGGTTCTTACCCAGACGGCTTCGACCATTCGGAACACGATCAGTAATCTATTACAAACGCTGCTGGTCGGTGGTATTCTCGCTTTCCTTATATTATTCATATATTTACGGGATCCGCGACTGCCGTTATCGATCGGGATATCGATTCCCATTAGTATCTTCCTGACGTTCCTGGTGATGTATATCGCCAATATTCAGTTGAATATCATCTCCTTAAGCGGACTCACACTCGGCATCGGATTATTGGTAGATAACTCTATCGTTGTGCTGGATAATATTCAACGCCACCGGAAACTGAATCCGAAAAAAATTCTCCTGGCTGCTGATGTCGGGACACGTGAAGTCGCGATGGCAGTCACCGCCTCCACCCTGACGACCATTTCTGTTTTTCTGCCTCTTGTTTTTTTGGGAGGATTCCAGGGCGTGTTTTTCCGTGATCAGGCTCTAACGTTATCGATCAGTTTAGTGGCTTCGCTGATTGTAGCTATTTTGATTTTACCCGTTTTGACCGTTCGCTTGCAGAAAGTCGGCTCTCATTCCAATTGGGATAGGGATTACACTTTCGTCGTCAAAGTTCAGGATGCGTATGAACGAGGTTTGCAATACGTGCTTCATCATCCTATGTTCGGTATCAGTATATTTATAACCGGCGTTCTTTTAGCTGCCGCGGGATTTATTTATCTCCCCAAAAAAGTGCTGCCCAATATTCCATCCAAACGCATGATCTATCGTGTGACACTTCCAGCCAATTCCAGCCTTAAAACGTCCCGCTTTACGGCCGGACAAATGATCGCGGATATCGATCATAAAGCAGGTACCCAAGATATCTTGTCACTGGGCGGATATACCGATCAAACTAATCTCGCCGAATTGTCTGAAGAGAGCCTGAATCGTTTTCGTCTTCAAATTCCGGTTTCAAACAAACATCAATCACAAGAAGTACGATCGGCTTTAGCGAAATGGATGCGGCAACACCCGGAATGGGCAATCACTCATTTGCAATCGAACACTCCGTTTCAATCGTTGCTCAACTTCGATACGACTCCACTAAAACTCGAATTTGTTGGAAAAAACCGGAATCACAGTCAACAGCTTTCGCAAAATTTCAGTAAAACCATAAAAAAAGAATTTCCTGATTGGTCGATGCAGGTAATCCATGGTAAAAAGCAGCAAATCTGGTCCATAACTTTTAAAGACGGAGCTCTTTTAGATTTGGGATTAACGCAGCAGCAGATCATATCCTACATACAAAGTTTATCGGCAGGGAATGAAGTGACCGAATGGGATCACGATCAGGATGAGATCCAGATCCGGTTATTCTCAAAACACGGGTCCTATCCTCAGTTAGCTAACCTGACATTTCCATCGAACGGACGCATGATTCCCCTTCATAACATCGCCACAATAAAAAAAATCAGTCAGCCTGAAGAACTATCCAGACAAAATCAAACCCCCGTACTGGCTTATACTACGAATGTAAGCCTGGTAAACTGGTGGTGGCATCGAAAAGAATATAAAGCATTCATTCAACGATTTATCCATAATAACGGAATCAGAATTATTCCGTCAGGGCTCGCATTGCAGTTACAACAATTATTTACACATCTCGGATGGTTATTGCTGCTCAGTGTCGTCATTATTTTCATTATACTGGCTTCCCAATTTGAAAGTCTGTTGTATCCCTTTATCATCCTGTTTTCAATACCCTTTGCCTGGATCGGATCCATTCTTTTGTTATGGATATTCGGACTGAGTATCAACATTTTTTCATTTTTGGGATTGCTCGTATTGACCGGCATAGCGGTAAACGATGCCATCCTGAAAGTCGATTTCATGAAACGGTATTATGAAGAATTCGGAAATTTACAGGATGCCATCGCCAAAGCCGGTGAACATCGATTTCGATCTGTGGTCATGACAACTCTGACCACGATTTTGGGACTTCTCCCCATGACCATTCCCTGGGGTGCAGGATACGCTTACCGCCAATCACTCGGTGTTTCACTGATGGGCGGAATGATATCATCAACACTATTAACGCTGTTTCTGATCCCCTTGATTTTTCTTTGGGTGCAGCGATTTCGAGAAAAGTTATTTGGGAAACCGGAGGTTATTGATGAATAAAGAAATGTTTGGATATAGGTGGAAATGTTTAGATGCTTTGTCTTCGCTTTCTTACCCACTCCAACTCCCGAAAGTGTTCGGGACAAGTTATCCCTATCATAGAGAGAGAGCTTGCTTCGAAGTGACAAAACGTAAGTAGATGATTTTAACTCTGGTTTGCTCTAAAATATATAAATGATATTAAAACATGAGTTACAAAAAAACATTTAATAACATCTTTAAAATCACTTAGCGTGCTTCCTCCCTATTGTTAGGGAGGATCGAGGTGGGTAAGATCGCTTTGAGGGCTCGAAACACTGATTTATTTAAACGCTTGTTTTGAAATGAGAAGCAAACACCTATATATCGAGGAAAATGTTAGATGCTTTAACAACGCCTGTCTTACCCACTCCAGCTCCCGAAAGTGTTCGGGACAAGTTATCCCTAACATTAGGGAGAGAGCTTGCTTAGATATGACAAAACGTGACTTGATGATTTCAACTCTGGCTTACTCTAAAATATGTAAACAAAATTGTAGTATGAATAACGGGAACCATTTAATAACATCTTTAAAATCACTAAGCGTGCTTCCTCCCTATTGTTAGGGAGGATTGAGGTGGGTGAGATCGATTTAAAGGTTATATCCGAAACACAATCAAAATACTTGTTTTGAAATGATTAACAAGAAAAAAATTTTAATACAAAAACTCATTGGATTCTATAATAGACCTGGCAGGTGGGGTGTCAAAAATGCATTATTTAAAAAAAATTAATTCACCCTATTTTTGTGGTTTTTAAATCATTTATAATTTTTCAAATATTTCATATAAAACAAACAGTTAAACTGAAAAATGATGTTATTGAAATAATTTAATGTTTAAAAATATGGGGGGAGATAAAATTTCAGGATTCCATTAATTTCTTACACCCCACCTGGCAGGTTTTTAGAAACCTGCCAGGTCTCGGTCGGGACAAAGGAACCCAAAGTTTTAACATCATTCAATGATTAGAAAACATTACGATGAACGATCAAATCAACAATAAAACAACGATCCGGCTAAATATCAGATTTCTGTTTTTACTGTCTTTTGGTGGGATATTTTTTGTGATATTCCTTAATTCGTGCGGAAGTCAATCCAGGAGTAAAAGCAAATCGGGAGCGGCGGATTCATCCGTTGTAATTCGACCAACCGTAATATTTGCACGGACAGATCAGGCACCTATCCACAAGTTTATTGAATCACAGGGTATTGTTCATCCTCTGAAAAAGATTTCGATTCAGACTAAAATCAGCGGATATATTAAAAAAGATTATTTGGAGGATGGAAATCACGTTCAAAAAGGAGATACATTATTAACCCTCGTCGATCAGGAAGAACGCCTGGCTGTTCAACAAGCAGAAAACGAAGTGCAGAAGAAAATGGCTGATTATACCATTCAAAAGCATTCACGGGAGGGTACCCGATATAATGACCGAATGCTGCAAAACGAAACAGGTTTGAGTCAGGCGAAGCTTGATCTCCAAAAAGCAAAACTGAACTTGAGTTACACAACCGTGAAAGCCCCTTTCTCCGGATTTCTGTATGTACCCAATGATTATGATCCCGGACAATTTATCGGAGCAGGAACTAATCTTGGTCAATTAGTGAATATCTCATCAGTGATTGTGCGCTTTGAAGTTTTGGAGAATGATTTCAAGAAGATAAAAATTGGTCAGAAGGTAGAATTGACGGATGCGAGTGACAGCGGGATGGTCGGACATATCATTAACGTCTCCCCTACGATCAATCCGCAAACCAAATCCGGACAGGTTATCGCCCGGTTTGCAAATCCCAATCAACGTCTACTTAACGGAATGACGGTATCCGGACGCATCACAATTGAAACATATCACGGAAAAGTAAGGGTTCCCAGAGCGGCCCTGTTATACCGTGAAAACCGGTACCTGGTTTTCAAACTGGATGGCGACGAAGTAGACTGGGTCTTCGTAAAACCGGTTGCCATGAATAATCAGTGGGCTATCATAAACAATGCCCAACTACAACCCGGCGATACGGTTGCGGTGAATCGGCATTTTACGTTGAGTCATAAACAAAAAGTTAAGATTGAGATGGAAAATTGAATAATAGTTTAAGTTTTGTTTAACGGTATACAAACTTATATCACACTTTCTTACCAACTCCAGCCCTATCATAGGGAGAGAGCTTGCTTAGATATGACAAAACGTAACCTACTGATAAATCTTTTATTTACTTCAAAAAAATTATAGTTGAGATTAAATTATGATACCGTGAAACCATCTAACAATAAGAACAAAGTTACTTAACAAACTTCCTCCCTATTGTTAGGGAGGACTGAGGTGGGTAAGATCGCTTTGATGGATAGAAATGAAATCTAATCAAAACACTTGTATTGAAATGAGTAGCCAATATGGTCATATGAAGTCCAAAAAATCTATAATAGAATTAGCAAGGGAATTAAGGAAAAACCCAACTCCCGAGGAAAAAATTCTTTGGGAGATCTTACGCAAACGTAGATTTCACGGACTTAAATTCCTGCGTCAATTTCCGATTATTTATAAACAGGAACAGTATAAATATCTTTTTTTTATTCCCGATTTTTATTGTTCTGAAAAGAAACTTGTCATTGAATCGGATGGTGGCTATCACAAAAAACAAAAATATTATGATGATCAACGAGATATTATTATCAACCGATTGAATATTAATGTGTTAAGAATAGAAAATAATGAATTGCAAGACTTAAACAATGTAAGACAAAAGATAAGAGCTTTTCTAAACTTTTAGATGAAAATGTTTAGAAACTTTGTTCACGCTTTCTTACCCACTCCAACTCTCCCTATTCATAGGGAGAGAGTTTGCTTAGAGGCAACCAAACGTAACGAGATCGTTTGATTTTGATTTACCTAAAAATGAACAGATGAAATTGTATTTATGATTAATGGAAAATCACTTATAGGCAAATTTAAAGCATCGTAGCGAATCTCCTCCCTATTGTTAGGGAGGACTAAGGTGGGTAAGATCGCTTTAAAGGCAACAAACCGAACCCTATATCAAAATGATTTTTAAAAAGACCTGTCAGGTTTCTAAAACCTGACAGGTCTCGACTAACTTTTAAAACAACACCTTGCAAAAAAACGACTCCCATACCATCATGTCATCGCTGCTGCGCAGGCGGTATTTCATGGCCTTGTGTTATACACTGGTGTGTGTGTTGGGTTGGATTTTCTGGGTTCGGATTCCGGTAGAACTCACTCCAAATACGGCGTTGCCATCGGTTACCGTAAGTTACACCTGGGCCGGTGCTTCTCCTGAGTCTATGGAGAAATACGTAACCCGGAAAGTGGAAGATATTGCTCATCGCCTTAAAGGGGTTAAGAAGATTCAATCGATTACGAATCAGGGAAAGAGTAGTGTTACCATTGATTTTGAGAAACAAACACCGATCGATTATCGAATTATTGAACTCCAGGAACAGCTTAATCAACTTCGAAATTCGTTACCGGCTACAGTTTACCAGGGACAGATCACGAAACAGGTGCCACAGCAGTTAGCCAAAAATCAAATGTT
>DATFMK010000101.1:0-5505 GCA_035267005.1 Balneolales bacterium | reverse complement strand
CAACGACCATTAGGGCCAGGGCCTATATGCCCGGATGGACACCCAGCGATACGGCTGTGGGAACTTTTACGTTGAAGAAAAAGGAAACGCCGGATGTTGTAAAGGCGGCATCCCCAACGAAAGAAAAAACGGCCGTCAAATCTGAATCCGTATCGTCTCCAAAAGAAAAATCAGCCAAAAGACCGGAACCTGCTCCCAAAAAAAAGACGCCGGGTTTAGAAAAAAAGTCTGAAGCCATGGTTAGCCTCGCACTTCAGGTGGCGGCATTCAGGGATAGGGAGTTTGCCGAAGATCTGGTAAAGAAGCTTAAAAGCAAAGGATTCTCTGCATACCGTGTTTCGGGCAAGTCACCCGGAAAGGCGACGTGGCACAAAGTCAGGATCGGTCCTTTTAAAAACAAAGAAGCGGTCGAAACCGCTCTGGAGGGGTTAGAAAAATACAAGAAAAAGGCTATCATCCTTGTGGATCAGGCCGGAGCTTTGCCCGGGAATAAAGAAGCCCCCGAGCTTTCGGCAAAAAGAGATTTAAAAAGCAACCCCGATATTCCTGGGACGCCGGTTTCATCCAAGATGTCTTCTACCCGGAAAAAATCAACGGCCGCCAAGCCGTCGGTCCCGCAGGCATCAGCGATTGAGACCAAAAAGAGCACCGTCGGGGAAACGGAGTCGGTTATAGAGATCCCTGCATCGACGGAAAAGGATGCCTCGCCGGCTTCAACGCCCGAATCTAAAACAACGAAATTGGCCGAAGAAAAAGTGAAGGAAGCCATACCATCGACCGGGACAGGAATAGAAAAAGAGCCCGTGGCCTTGAAAAATGAGACCTCCGACGGAGAATCTCAGAAAACGCGTTTGAAATCATTTTTACGTCTCTATTCAAGAGCTTATGAGAGCAAGGACCTCGATAAATTTGTCGCGCTATTTACCTATGATGCCACTGAAAACAACCGGCCTTTTTATGAAATGCTGCCCAAATATCGCAAAAACATGGAGAGGATTGAATCCTTTAAATACCAAATTGAACTGGCAGACTATACGGTTCAAGCCGACACTGGAGACATCAAACTCCAGGGAAAATTTTTTACCCAGTATCGTTTACATGACGGTACCCAAGGAGAAAAGAACGGCAATATCTCCATGGAACTCGAAGCGAGCGACGGATCATTTTTGGTAAAGCGGCTTAACTATGGTGAATAGCAACGAAGGAGATGATAGGTAAAAATACCGGGCTTGCAGGAAGATGTCAGGAGGCATTAATATCCTAAGTCAGCATAAAACTTCATATTCTCTCAAAAGTAATTACTTTAACATGACCGAAATCCTCTATATGATTTGCCCCAAACCCCACCAACGCCATTTTTTTAATAAAATAAGTATCCGAAGTAACTTTTGATTTATTAACCTTTAAATAAGTCATCCTAAGAATCAGATAGAATTTATTAACGTTCCGAAGTACAGGAAAAACCGTCCTATCAAGATACTCGGCTGCACCCGGCTGGTTAAAATACGCAGGTAGCAATAATGGTGTTTTGTCAAGTCGATAAACAGAAAATGGGGACAAAAGATAACTTCTTTTTTCAGGATTAATGATCCAGGAAGTATCTCGTGATTCAGCAAGCCCGGTGGAAGCAAGTACTGGAATACTTAAACCGCAGGTCTTTGGCCGTACATAGGCAATTGCGGAGGACCAATCTTCAGTAAACGGTGTTCGGATTCCGCCGTAAACGAACATTAATCCAGCGAGGAGCGTTACAATAATACATTTCGAGCGAACTGGTGTTATATGGCTGAATAGTCTCCCCATAAGCATCGAAAGTGGCGGCAGACTCCAGAGATAATAGCGCGGCACAAATAATGAAGCGGTGCTACTTACAGAGAACAGGAAGACCCCTAATGCTGGAAGCAGATACCAGATAAGTAGCAGAACAAGCAAATCCGGCTGTATGGAAAACGGTGCAACGTTAACCTTCTTTACAATTAGCCGGGCTGCCAAGCCACCCGTGAGTAAGGACAGAACAAGATATGGTTTCACCCAGACTTTGATAAGGCTGAGCATCGTTGGCATTGCAGCAAAACTCAATAAGTCTTTTTTATCCGCGCTAATTTTAGCCTGATATGCCACAGGAAAAAGCAGGATTGCAATACACAAATAAACCAATATCACTTCGCGGATCGGGGGAAACACACGATCTTTGGACCACCACCTCTGGTAATAAAGATATAATAAATGTACTATGAAGATCCCAGAAAAAATAACGTGTGTATACACTGTTAATGTTGAAAAAAAAATGTAAAAAAACTTGTAGCGACGCCCGTTTGATTCTGTCCAAAGATAAAGCGAATATGTCGAGCTCACGGACAAAAGCAATGCAAGTGCATACGGACGCGCATTCACCGCCCAAGTGAAAGTACCATCTAAGCAAAGCAAAACAAGGACTCCAAGAAAAGCGCTTGTTCTGTCAAATATTTTGCATGAAAAGCGAAAAAGAACACTACAAAGTAAGACGCAGGACAAAATAGAAGGAATTCGCAGTACTATCTCACTTCCACCTCCGAGCTGGACAAATAGCCACACAATTAGATAATAAAACACTCCTGATGCCTGATAATGAAAAGCACGGTATGCCGTATCGATAAACCCTTCTTGTACTACCCAGTAGGTTATTGTTTCATCAAGCCATAGACTGCTATTACATCTGCTGAGCCAAAAGGCGCTGACCAAGGCCAGAATGGTGAAAAGAATAGAATATTCTCTGGGCCATGGAGGTAGAATCCAAATATGTGATTTCTTCATTTAAGGCTGTTCTCTGTTTTTGTTCTATCAAATAAATTTTACAGTGGCAGAAGAGTAAATTGATGAGATGTGAATTTTTGAAGTTAGATAAGATGAAAAGATCAAATTTTGCAACACTTTCAGCCCATTCGTAAAATAAAGAACCATAATGCAAATCACTTATAATATGAAGATGATTCATTGATTCTGTATAGGCACAGAATTGTCAATAGGTTGTCAATTCGTAAAAAATAAGGATTAACTATGGGGAAAATGGTATTTTTGGATGATAAGAACCTTCCAAGTTCCGTGCGATACGGACGACAAACTCTACGAAAGCAATTATTGGCTTTTAAGAATTTGATATTATTATTTATTTCAAAATAATTAGAAGTAAAAAATTTTCATAGATTTCTACCAGCATTCCAAATCCGATATCATTCAGACATCTTATAATGCCACTGTAGAGTCAAGTAGATCCTTGTTAGCTAGTGCCCATCCACAATTGTTAAATGGGCACGTTGCGATTCCAATTCATAAACGCGCATTTTTTTTGGATCAAGGCCGCCCCAGTTAAATATGCTTCGCATTTCACGGGGCAGGCACAAGGGTTTTCGGTCCCGCAAAGCGGGACCTGTATGCCGCAGCCGGGAAACCCGCAGAGAACGCAGATTATGGATGGAAACTAGCTATTGTTAGATCATTTTGGAAAAGAGCACTTTCTTGAAAAAGCTTTCAGCTCCGTCACCAGAGAGGAGTTGGAAGCTTTTAAATAAAAAAAACTTTCTTATGAAGCGGTGTCAATTTCACAACCAATATTAGAAAATTTGCTGTTCAATGAATTGCCAATCAATGTCACTCCCCCTATGATTACTATGGCAATAAGTGCAGCTATAAGTCCGTACTCAATTGCAGACACACCATCTTCATCCTTAATGAATTCAATTAATTTTTTCACGTGTAGTCCTTTTAAAAAGAAGTTGTTAACATTAAACAGTGTTTAATTATTCACCATTGTCTCTTATCTAATAATGCATCGATTTTGGTATCGCTATCTATCTGTTTCCATTAAATAAGCAAGAATCATGCACAGTTTAAAAAACTATTTCAACTATCTGATAATCGATCAGAATTCGAATAGTTAACCGAGATGTGGGTTTTCCCGGACCTCAAGTCTGTGAAAAATATGTAACAATTATTGTGAAACAATCGCCATATGTTACCAGTACACACAGACAGTCGGCGCCCAATATCCAAATTCCAGAGATCTATTTTTAAATGAACTCAAAGGAGACATCAGGCTCTACGACCATTCCCAATAATTCCAAATATTCGGGAAACATAATTTCCCTCGTCTCTTTTTTTACTTAAAAAAGAGATGTTATACCAAGATTAGGAAATCTGAGTAAAACTTTTACGGTTAATAGAAAACGAGATTCTTTGAAAGAAATTAATAGGTTAAAGTTCATTATCCGGCAAACTCTATCAGAATTCATGGAACGCATTAATTTAGCGTGATATTTTATTATAATTATTTATTAGTCAAGGAAATTATCAAATCATGCTATCAGCTTCCGTAGCGAATGTAGCTCTGAAACATTATCCGTTCTTCTCGAAAGTCTGAATTTTCTGGCACAGTCAGGATAACACCACTACTATGGGTGCTGTCGGATACAGGGTTAAGATGACCCATAATTGCCTGCCATCCATAAAATTAGCTCACCCGTTAACAACCTATTTTTTTATTTTTTATATGCGCCGGTGGATTAACATTTTCGTAACCGAACCTTCAAATTTGCATGCAATTTTTTTATGATTCTCAATTGTAAAAATTAGCCCATTGATTTTTCAGGCCATTAATGGATAAGTTAGAATTTAATTTCAACTCAATTTCAATAAGACCTTTTTCCCAACAATTGGACATTTTTTGTTATACAATTGGACAATTTTTGTCATAATACCCATCGGGAAAAGAATAAAAATAGCTCCTTAACTTATTAATAAACCATCGGGTTTTTTATTTTGGACCCTGAAAAACACAGATTATCGGGTTTTTCAAATTGATCTGTGTATATCTGAGAAAATCTGCGACCAATGTTCTATATTTTATTTTAAAACGGCATGTTATTTGCATGGGCCATATGTGTGGTTTCTGCCTTCCCAGAATGATTTGGGACAAAATAATTTGATGCTATGAATAATAACTTTTAATCATTAACCCGATAATAAAAGAATTTCTATTTTGGACACAGACCCGCCTGCCAAAGTCTTGTACGGCGGGCAGGTGAACAAAGATTAAAAAGATTAATAAATAAATGATTATTTTATCTGTGCACATCCGCAAAAATCTGTGTCCTATTAAGAAAAATATACCATGATGCCATATACACCTCATAAGCTTGAAAAGTTGAAATCGAAATCGACCCGCCTATCTCGGTTCTTTTTTTGCTTTATGAGGGGTGAATCCGGTGTCACAGCCATCGAATACGGGATTTTGGCCGCACTGATCGCGGTGGTTATAATTGCCGCCCTTGTCGGACTCGGTCTCTCCCTTGGAAGTTCGTTCAACGATACAGGGAATGCCATAGTTCAGGCGGACTCGAATCATAACGGCGGTGGATCGGGCGACGGCGGAACAGGTGGTGGATCGGGCGACGGCGGCACAGGTGGTGGATCGGGCGACGGCGGCACAGGGGGTGGATCGGGCGACGGCGGCACAGGGGGTGGATCGGG
>DATFMK010000100.1:0-8177 GCA_035267005.1 Balneolales bacterium | reverse complement strand
TTAAATTACTCCGGCTCCAATCTTCATTCTGATGCGTAATCTTGACGGTATACATGTTTGCATCGCTGCTCATATCATCGAACTGAAGTTCAAGTTGGTCATCACTTTTGAGCCGGATGATCGGGGCCCCGCCGGGATCTTGCAGCTTATAAAACGTTATGCTCCGTATATTGTCGGGCGGCAATTTTTGATTGGGAACCGTGGCAAGATTCCGGACAACATAAGGTCGAATACGCGGTGAACTGTTCTGTTTTTCTAACTGATTGCCTTGTTTGGTTGAACATCCGGCAAATATCAAAATTAAAAAACAGATGAAAACGGAATATTTTTTAGAATGTATAATTTCCTTCAAAAACAATTTCGGCAGGTCCTCTTAATTGAATATGATCGTATATCTGTTCATCACCATGATAATCAAATGAAACGGTAAGTTTTCCACCCGGATTATCAATCGTATAGGTATTTTGGATATCTGATCCTTTTTGTCTGTGATGCCAGCCAATGGCCGATGCGATATTTCCGGTTCCGCAGGCCAATGTCAAATCTTCAACCCCCCGTTCGTAGGTGATAATTTTGAGATGATGGTCAGAGATTCCCTCCAAAAAATTAACATTGGTTCCTTTAGGCTGAAATTGCTGATCTTCGCGGATCATTCTTCCCTGACGGCGTAATTCGTCATCCCTGTTTTCAATTTCCGGAAGAGAATCGACCACCACATGTTCGGTCCCGGTATAAATATCCATAACGTCAAGTCCTTTGCTTGTTTTTGTTTCGTTAACCTGGGTAACAACCGGAAATTCAAGAGTTACTTCATCTTCATGAACAGTAGCATTATAAATATTATCATGAACAGAAAAGGTATGTTCGGCAGGAAATCCGGCGATATGAGCAAAACGGGCGATACAGCGACCTCCATTACCACACATACCGGCATCACTTCCGTCAGCATTTCGATATATCATGGTATAATCGGCAATATCAGAAGGATCAAGGACTAAAATTCCGTCGGCACCGATACCGAGTTTACGATGACAAAGTTTGGGAGTTAATGCAATGATTTTGTCTAAAGATAATTTCAACTCCCTGTTGTCAAAAAGGACGAAATCATTACCCGCTCCCTGCATCTTGAAAAAATGTAATTGACTCATGATTCTAAATTATAAGCTTTGCAAATTAATAATATCAAATATTTATAATGATTAAATTTTTAATGCCGGTATATGTCGCCATGCATCATTATCTGAAATAGGCGGCTGAATTCCACGCATCAAATAAGAATAGTGAATGGCCAGTACGGTAAAAATAAGTTTTGCCTGTACATTTTGGTACAGATAACGCCGGGCGTCATTAATTTCATCAATCATACTTTCCAAGCGTGCTTTATTCAGTGATTTATTAAATTTTTTGATGACTTCTATTTGATCGATATTGGTGATATTAGCAGAAGCTCGTGTTGATCGATAAACAACGAGATCTCTGAGAAAAACTTCCAGCATATTTAACAGAGATTGTTGACCCTCAAGGTTCAATCCGGCATTCCATTTATTGCTTATCCCGGTAAGCTTAACGGCATCCTGAGCATATGCCGCCCTTAAAAACGAAAGTATTTCCTGTCTCGTTGATTTCAATGATTCCATATCATAAAAACGGGTTTTGGCGTAATTACCACCCGAAATGCGAGCCAGATACCGTGCATCATCGTCACTCAACCCATCTTTTTCCATTAACCCCTGATGGACTTCATCAACCGATAATGGTGAAAGGGAAACAATCTGACATCTGGAAATAATGGTGGGCAGCAATGCATTAACTTTATCCGTTGTTAACAGGAACATGAGATTTTCAGAAGGTTCTTCCAGTAATTTCAAAAAGGCATTGGCCGCCGGCTTTTCCATCTTCTCAATATTGCTGATGATAACAATATTTCTCGGTGCCTCATTAGGCTTTAAAAATGCCGCCGGTCGCACCTGTTCATTGAAATAACCGATAGAATAAAACGCTTTGCGATTTTTTAAATCATTACCGTCGGTCAGGGATGGACGTAATCCAAAATCAACAATTTCATAAGGATCTTTTGCTAATAACTCTGTTCTGATTTTAAGCTCTTCAATACTGACGTTTGTTGGAATCGGCAGGAAGATTCGAATATCGGGGTGGGTATACCAGGAAGATTTTTTTGAAATAGCATCTCCTTTTAAATCACTGAGATGATCGATGCCGTTTATAGCTTCAGCAAAGGCCAGTGCCAACGCTTTTTTGCCGATTCCCGGTGGTCCGGTAAATAAATAGGCATGTCCAATCCGTTTTGATTCAAGGATATGGGAGAGCTGCTCTCTGACTTTTTCCTGACCGACAATTCTTCTACTGCCTAAATTGATACTCATTCTATTAATCTATTCGCTTTTATTACTTAGTTAATCTTCCCAAATATACTCAAACAACATGATTGAAGCAGTTAACATGACACCGGCAAATCCAATCAGTGCTGTGATATCATTCCATACACCTGGTACCTTTCCAGAAGCAAGAGCGGCTTTGGTTGTATTCACCAGCAGGAGGTCGAGCGGTACGAGCAGAGGTATACTCAATACGGAGAATATGGCGCCTTTTCTGCTCGCCTGAGATACTATCGCTGCTAAAAGTGTTGATATGGCTGCCAGCCCGACGGTTCCCAATAAAACAGTCAATAATAAAATGAGCCAATCCTGAACACTGATACCAAGAAGATAAATATATGCGGTCATCGTAACCACATTAACCATGAGCGTGAAAAAGAAATTATAAAAAAATTTCCCCAAAAGTACTGAATTCGGATCGGCGTGAATGCGTAATAGATCGAATGTATTTCTTTCGGTTTCAAGGACAAAGGAGCGGCTTAAACTCGACAATGAAGCAAAAAGAATGATGATCCACACCAAGCCACTTCGGGGTGTAGGGGGGAGTACTTGAGCTTTAAGGGAAAAAATTACGAGTAAGAGTGAGGAACCAACGAATGCCAAAACAGTGTTAATGGCATACTTGGAACGTAATTCTAAAATTAAATCTTTTTGTAATACCGCTAAAATTCCTTGTATTTTTTCCACAGTCAAAAATTATAAGTTATGTTATAGATATTTTGAAAATAAGTTAAGTTTACCGTCATTTCAGGTAAATTTGTAATTAATTGAACGATAATTTAGTAACCCATTAGGTATTTATTCATCAAAAAACTAATTTTTTATGTATTCTATGCGTTTTGATGAGTATATTCGAGCTTTAAAAATAAAGGGAATTCCGAAGAGGGCAACGCAGTTATTATATGAAAATATGTAATTTATTAAATAGCAAAAACGTTTTACCTCATCTTAAAGCTGAAAATAAAGATGAAGTCATTGCAAAATTAATTGAAACACTATCGGGTAAAGTTGAAAATAGTGTGATAGAAAATGTCCGTGAGGCCGTTTTTGAACGTGAAAATATTATGTCGACAGGCGTTGGTAAAGGTCTGGCTATCCCACATGGTAAAGCCAAAGGGTTGAGTAATAATTATGCAGCTTTTGCTTTGTTAGATGAACCGGTTCCTTACGAAGCAATAGACGGCATGCCGGTTAAAATGGTTTTTCTGTTGGTAGGGCCCGAAACACATAACAGTACTCACATTAAAATGCTAAGCAGAATTTCACGCCTTATGAATAATGCTGAGTTTCGTGAACAACTGCAGCAGTGTGAAACGCCGGAAGACATTATCGATGCTTTTAAGGCAGAAGAAGAACAATATTTCGACCTGTAATTTTTTATTACGGCCGGAGGACAGTTGAAGCTTTTAGTCTACATATTAAATAATCCAGAGCTTCTGGATGAAATACTCGAAGTGTTTGTTGAATTAGGTGTTCGAGGTGCTACTGTTATTGATTCAGTAGGCATGGGGCATATTTTGAGTCAGGATGTCCCTATATTTGCTGGACTACAATTGTTATTACCGAACAGCAAACCTGGGAATAAAACAATCCTGACACTGGTGGAAGAAGAACAAGTTGATACACTAATAAAAGAAATCGAACGAATAAGCGGTTCCGATATAAATGATCCTGGCACTGGAATCATATTTGTCTTATCAGTTGAGCAGGTTTACGGACTTGCCCAAAGTGATCTTGAATAGATACCCTATTTGCATAGCGGGATTTATCCTTCTTGTATCGGTGCCACTTTATGCCCAACAGTCTCTTTCTTCTCAAATCTCACATTATATAAAAGAAACGGGAACCAACGGAGCCATTTGGTCTGTATCGGTCAGAGATACCACGGGTAAGAAAATAATTGGTATAAATGACCAAAAATTAGTTACACCTGGATCTAATTTAAAACTTATGACAAGTGCCGCCATTCTTCACGCACTTGGAATTAAATATCGATTTAAAACATCACTTTACGGTTTCGGACAACGCAAAGATAGCGTCTGGGATGGAGATGTTTACATCGTTGGGACGGGGGATCCTTCCATAAACGGCGATTTTTATCAGGGCGATCCGTTGCATGTCTTTGATGAATTTTATGAGAAACTGGATAGTCTCGGTATAAAATCGGTAAACGGCTATATCATTGCCAACAATTCCTATTTTGATAGTAAGCCTTATCCGGATGGGTGGAGCTGGAATAATCTGACAAGTTCTGCAGTGCCTGAAATCGACGCTTTGTCTTTCAATAATAATTGCATAGATATTACAACCAAAGCGAAAGGAAGAATCGGTGATTCACCAGAAATTCATTGGTTTCCATATAATACCAATTTCGTTCATGTGATTAATGAACAAACTATTACGCCTGATGACACTCCCTTTGATGCTCAGTATAAGCGGATTTTGGGAACGAATACCATTATTCTAAAAAGTAATATTCCGCAAAATGATGTTGAAAAGGTTTCTATAACCGTAACGAATCCGGCACATTTTTTTATAGATTCTTTTAAAAAGTATCTCAACATTAATGGGTTCAATTGGAAGGGAAATGAAATAGTGGATAACAGAATGCACAACTGGCGGGATACAACAAAATTTACAAAACTCGTTGTGCATCGATCTCAACCGGTGGGTACATTAATACAAAGGATCAATAAGAATAATAATAATTTTTACGCTGAAATGATGCTGAAAGCTTCTGCTGCCAAAGTATTTGAAGCTCAGGGTTCTACTGACCTGGGGATACAACTCGTCGGCAATTATTTAGCGAGTCTCGGTATCGATACGTCTAAAGTGGAAATGACGGATGCTTCCGGAGTTTCTGATCATACACTTGTGGAGACAGCCGGATTAACTAAATTTCTGGTTAAAATCCGAAATAAAAAGTATTTCCCGGTTTATCAAAATAGCTTATCACAGGCTAGTTTGGATGGAACACTTGAAAATCGATTTCTAAATACACCTTTACAAACTAAGGTATTGGGAATGGCCACGAGGAAAATGAATTCAGCAGCTTTTAGTGGTTATATTTCCACGAAGAAAAATAAGACATTGATTTTCAGTATCATAACCAACCATTTTAAAGGAAATTGGAAAAAAGTTACAGCCGTACAAGACAAAGTACTGTCATTGTTCTATAATCATTATTAGAAGGCTATGCAAAACCAAGGCTTTTGTTCAATATCAAAGCCTGAGCGTCTTCGAAACCGCAGCATCCCGAATGCTTTCGGGATTCGAGGATTTTGAAGTCGTGAAAATGCAGTTATTGGGCAGAAGAACGGTTTTGCATAGCCTCCTATTAGGGCAACAATATGACAACACATAGATTAATATGATGAAAATACTATGTATTTTCCTATCTTCTACCTTGTTTCACCGGCTGTGATATTATGGTTGCAGGATGGGAAATTGAAGATCAGACAAATCTTCATTAATGAAGAACAATGCAAAACAAAAAAACGAAAGCAATGTCAGCAAGTATTTTAGATGGTAGACTCGTTGCCAGCACATTTCGGGACGCAGTTCGTAAAGATGTTGATCAATGGGTAGGAAGCGGTCATCGTCCACCAAAATTGCAAGTTATCTTAGTTGGTGATAATCCAAGTTCTCATACCTATGTGCGGGCAAAAGCCAAAGCCTGTGTTGAAGTGGGGATCGAATCTGATACGCTGACTCTGCCCGATACCATTTCAGATAAAGAATTAAAAAGCATTGTTCGCAAATATAATAATGATGACGGGACCGATGGTATCCTGGTTCAATTACCACTTCCCAATCATATTGCGCCCATGTCTGTTATCGAATCCATCGATTATCGAAAAGATGTGGATGGATTTCATCCGATGAATGTTGGTCGCCTGGCTGTCGGTCAGCCCGCATTCAGATCATGTACTCCGGCGGGAATTGTAGAACTTTTTAAATATTATAGCATTTCCACCAAAGGTAAACATGCCGTAGTTGTCGGGGCAAGTAATATTGTCGGAACCCCGATGTCGATCATCTTATCGCGTGAACATAACAGCGAAGCCGGTAAAGCCACGACCACAATTTGCCACAAGTATACGAAAGATCTTACCAAGCATACGATAAGCGCAGATATTTTAATAGTTGGAGTTGGGTATCCTAATCTTATAACCGGACAAATGGTTAAAGAGGGCGTTATTGTTGTCGATGTGGGAATGAACCGGGTTGCAGATAATACCACTAAAAAAGGATATCGTCTGGTTGGTGATTGCGAATATGAAACAGTTGCTGAGAAGGCAAGCTGGATAACACCCGTACCTGGTGGGGTGGGGCCAATGACCGTCGCTATGCTTATGAAAAACACACTTTTAGCAGCTAAAAAATCTATTTATCCTGATTGAATTGAAATAGTTCAGGAAAATTATAAGAAAGTACTCGAAGCTTTGTGTGCCTTCTGTAAGTGCTCAATAAAAGTTGGGTAATAGTAAATCTTGATAAATGAGTATCATTTACTATTACCTTCCATATTCGGCAAAAGTTTTTTCCCAAATTATTTCTAAACATAAAAAAAATTCCCATCTTAAAGTAAAGTAAGGTGTTGATCAACAACATCAAGAGAGCAATTTATATTAGCAGGGGGATGCATGGACAACAGGCTTATTATAGGTGTCACAGTTATCACAATCCTGGTTTACGTAGTGCATCATTATATCCGGAATGCGCATTTAACATCTGCAACCCGTCATTTATGGTTTAGTACGGTGATTTTTATCGTCCTCGGAATAGCTATTGGTCCGCTGGGATTTCGATTGTTGAATGTTAAGCATATTCGTTTGCTGGCCCCGTTTTTAGATGTTTTATTAGGTTGGATCGGTTGGCTGGTTGGAATTGAACTGACCAAAAAAATGATAAAACTCATTCCGCGTAAATACTGGCTGATCGGGATGACAGAAAATATTGTCACACTCTCCCTGACTGTATTTATTCTGATGGGACTTGAGTTATTATTTGATCAAATTCTTAACTTTCGCTGGACCCCAACTTTTTTGCTGCTGACGGGGTTATGCGCGGCTGTTTCGTCTCCCCGTTCTATTATAACTCTGACACAGCAACTCCATATTCCGAGGAGCATTGCCAAAGGTTATGCTGTTGTAGCTCATTTAGGAAATTTGGGCATTATGCTCTTAATGTATCTTCTTATTTATTTTTACAATTGGCAAACGGGTGAATTTATAATTATTGAATCGACTTTAAAATTATTAACTCTTGGTATCTTACAAGGAATTGTGATGAGTTGGCTGTTCCTTTATCGCAGAGGGACCCCGGAGTCCATGTTAATACTGATTGGTGTTATCACTTTTTTCTCGGGTGCGGCTGCGTTAATGAATATACCGCCATTATTGGTAGGAGTCGTAGGAGGTGGATTTTATGCTTACTTTTTCCCAAATCGACAACCACAAATATTTACGGCATTGCAACAGAGTGAGCGTCCAATATATCTGATTTTTGTTACGCTGGCATCCATCAACATTCCGATCTATGATTATAATCTCTATCTCTTTTTGATTCCTTTCCTGTTGGTCAGAGCATTTTCAAAGATAACGAGCGGTTATTTATTAAAGAGAAGTCTGAGCGATCAGATTAAAGGGAGTTGGAATGTAGGTATTTTTTTACCTCAGGGGGCGCTGGCCATAGCCATTGCTTTAAGTGCTTATCAATTATTTCCAAATGGATGGAATGAAATTTTAATTGCAACCGTCGTCATCGGATTACTGGTTA
>DATFMK010000099.1:0-2647 GCA_035267005.1 Balneolales bacterium | reverse complement strand
ATACTATTGAAATAATGTGAATTTTGTAGCCACAGATTTTCTGACTTCAAACCTTCAAGGTTTTAGAAACCTTGAAGGTGGGGTGTAAAAAAAGTGATATTTATTATATTTTTTTTCACCCCATATTAGTATTTTTAGGGTAATCATTAATTTATCCTAAAGCCTATGAAAACCACAACCGAGTCCTGGAAGGAAAAGGCCATTCACAGACGGGAGCAACTCAAAGAGCTCTCTAAACGACGCAAAGAATTAATCAAGAGTCGAAACAATTGGAAGGCCAAATATAAGCAACAAAAAGAGCGAGCGGATTTTTTGGAGCAAAAACTAGCCGTATTCAAAAAAAAACTGAATCAGCTTCTACGCGAGTAACTGCTAAGACCAAACTTAAATATTATACCTATCCCCTGGAAGTGATCCGGTTATGCGTAGCCCTCAAACTGGGCTCGTCGGTCAGTTTTCGGGGGATTCGGGCTACTTTGCGAATCATCAATCAGTATCAGGCAGTATCAGGGCCTGTACCAGCGAGTTCCCAGCCATACGAGTATTTTGGGTTGGGTCAAAAAATTTGGGTATTATCAACTTACCAAGCCTAAACCCCGTAGCCCGGATTGGGTCATTCTGCTGGATGAGAGTGTGCAATTCGGTCAAAACAAATTGTTGGTGATCTATGGGGTGCGACAATCCCGGATCGATTTTACCCGGCCCCTGCGATTTTCGGACCTGAATGCTCTGGCTCTGAGCACTCGCTCGAGTTGGACCGGAACGGCTATACAGGCGCTACTGGAGCCCCTTCGGGCTCGGTTGGGAACCATTGTTTATGCGGTGGCCGATCAGGGCAATCCCATCCAAAAGGCCCTCAAGCTGACTGGGATTCCTCATGTGGGAGACCTCACCCATGCCATGGCGCTCATGGTAAGTCATCTGTACCGGAAAGATCCGGAATTTGTCACTTATACCCGAGCATTGGCTCACCTGCGCGGAACCCAGGCATTGGGGAAAATGGCTCATATCCTCCCGCCCAACCAACGGGTCAAGGCACGATTTATGAATCTGCGCCCCCTATCGGATTGGGGAGGGGCGGTCCTTAGCCTGCTCGCAGATACCACGGGGCGATTTAGCCAGGAAAAACAGACCCTGCAGTGGGTCGGAGCTTATCGGGAACTCATCGGAGAATTGCAACGACTCAACCAAATGATTAATCAAATCCAGGCTCTGCTTAAATATCAAGGGCTTTCCCGAAAAACGCTACAAGCCGTTTCTCCGATACTTGAACAAGGCCAAACCCCCCGTTTACAAGCGTTTAAAAAGGCAATGTTAATGTATTTTTCGCAAACGCTGGGCAGCGCCGCTCAAAAGACTCCGATTCTTTGTTGTTCGGATATTCTGGAATCTTGTTTTGGGAAATACAAAAATTATTTACAAGGCAATCCAATGGTAGGTATCACGAATCTGAGTTTAAGTATTGCCGCTTTTACCGGACAAATAAACGCCAATGAATCTCAAAAAGCTTTTGAAGCTACCCGAGTCGCTCAGGTTACCGAGTGGAGCCACATCCATATAGGTAGGACTACCTTATCTAAACGGTTAGAAGTATTAAAATATGGGGTGCAAAATAAATTCAAATCGGTCTAATATTTTACACCCCACCTGCCAGGTCTTTCGAGAATTAACACATTTCGGTATAATTCATCCGAATCGAGGTGATGAATTTTATGATGAAATTCTTGAAATGCTTTTCTGCCCCTGAACCATTCCAAGACTGTCTCCCTGTCTAACTGTGTTTGTTTTCTCGATATAATGATTTGATACGAACTAAATGGCCATCCAGCCGGCTTATCAACAAATCCATGATGAACGGGGTTGTGATGGATGTAGTATATCAAATTAAGGTAATAAGCTTTATTTGGGATTGGTTTACGTTTAATATTATCCAGAAATAGACTACCTCTTCGATTGTATTTTTTATTGAATGCTTTGGAATAAGAAATCAAAATTCTTGAACTGATTCGAAACCAGATCCAACCAATTCTTCCACTGTCCTTATCATCACCATTAAATGAAAGTGATTAGGCAGTAGACAAAAGGCATATGTCCTGGCTACCGGGTTAATTTAATGGGCATATCGTTTTAGGAAATAATGATAATTCTCTTTTTCACGGAAGATATTATCATCCGCATTTCCGTGATTATAGATATAAAAACGGTATCTGGTTCGAATGGTGGTCTGTTAATACCCATAATATTTATCACTTGGCAGATCCGCAAAAGTCTTCGAGACTTTGCGGATCTATTATAAGTTTTTCAATTATTCTGACAGGAACGTTTTGTATTATTTTCCCCTTATAAAAATGGAATGTTTAAAAATATATAAAATCTAATTATTACCTAACCATTATATTTTAAGGCTTGCAAGCTTTTACTATAGAAAATAAATTAACTTTCTAAAACAGTTGATATAATTATGAAATACAAACAATTAGGCAACAGCGACTTAAAAGTGTCAGCTATTGGCCTCGGCTGTATGGGCATGTCGGAGTTTTATGGAAAGAAGAATGATGACGAATCGATCGCCACGATCCATCGTGCCCTGGAATTGGGTGTAAATTTTTTGGATACCGCCGATATGTACGGCGTCGGTGAAAATGAG
>DATFMK010000098.1:0-5574 GCA_035267005.1 Balneolales bacterium | reverse complement strand
ATGATTATGAGCAACAGCAACCATTTTCCATCTGCTTTCCAATGTTTAGTCATCCAAATTCCTCAAAATATCATCAAGTTCTTCTTCTGTTTCGACGAGAACATCTCTTGCCGTACTTCCCTGATAAGGTCCGACAACCCCGGCGTTATATAATTGATCGATGATTCTACCGGCCCGGTTATATCCCAAACGAAGTTTTCTTTGTAATAATGATACGGAACCCTGCTGATGCAAGACAACGACTTTAGCGGCCTCTTCAAATAGATCATCCCGCTCTTCACGGTCAAGCACGCCGTTACCGCCCGAACCACCTTCGTCGATCACGGGTAAATGATACGGCAATTCATAACCACGCTGTTCGCCGATGAAACTGGTAATCCGTTCAACCTCCTCGGTCGATACAAAAGCATTCTGGATTCTGACCATAGGTCCGCCGCCGGAAAACAGCATATCTCCTTTACCTACGAGTTGATCGGCTCCTTTAGTATCAATTATGGTTCTTGAATCGACTTTTGAGGCAACCTGATAGGCAATTCTTGCCGGGAAATTCGCTTTAATAGTTCCGGTAATGACATTAACGGATGGGCGCTGAGTAGCAATCACCATATGGATACCCACCGCCCTGGCTAACTGCGCAATCCGGGCAATCGGTTCCTCGATTTTTTTACCGGCTGTGATCATCAAATCAGCCAGCTCATCAATAACGACTACAATATACGGTAAATGCTTGTGACCATCATCGGTATCTAACTGACCGGATTTGAATTTTTTATTGTAGGATTTGAGATCGCGCACCAGCGCCTTTTTCAAAAGTTCGTAGCGCTCATCCATTTCTTTACAAACACTGTTGAGGACTTCCAAAACTTTAGTGGTATCCGTGATGATTGGTTCGTCAGCATCCGGCAGAGTGGCCAGAAAATGGCTCTCAATATTACGATAAAGCGATAATTCAATTTTCTTTGGATCAATCAGAACAAACTTGAGATTCTCAGGATGACATTTGTACAGCAAACAGGTAATAATCGTATTGATCCCGACCGATTTACCGGATCCGGTCGCGCCGGCAATGAGCAAATGAGGAAGTTGTGCCAGATCGATCATAAAAACCTCATTTTCAATCGTCTTTCCAAAAGCGATCGGCAATTCTTTATTACTATCCACAAATTTACGGGTATTGATCACCGATTTTATATAGACCGTCTCGCGTTTGTTATTCGGAACCTCAATACCCACCGCAGATTTTCCCGGTATCGGCGCAATGATACGAAGACCATGTGTGGCCATCGCCATTTTCAGGTCATTGGCATAACTTTCGATCTTACTGATTTTTACATCAGGGGAAGGCGTTAATTCATACAACGTTACGGTCGGGCCAACAATAGCGTCGATCGATAAAATTTCGATATTGTGGCGTTTCAGTTTATCGAGAATGATCAGCTTTTTCTCATTTATCTCTTCAAAATCGACATCTTTTCCCTCATTAGGCGGTGTGTCTAATAATTTGATCGTCGGAAATTTATAGCGGATGACCGGACTTTCCTTTTCCTTGCTTTTCTGCTGTTTTTCCAGATCACGAGAACCGGCTTCTTCCTCGCCCTTCCCTACATATACGTTTAAGCCGACATCATCTTTATCCTCTTCATCTTCACTTTTATTTTTTGAGGATCCGCCGTTTTTATCCAGGATGGCGCGATTTTTTATGTAATCTTTCTGACTATCCTCTTTTTCACGTTGAATACGCTCCCTTTCACGCTTTTCTGATTGAGCAGCTACATAATCCAGCGGTTTTTTTCCCTCAGCATTTGTTTTTTCTACTTTTTCTTCGACGGTTTTTATGCGAGCCTGTTTTTGTTTACGCTTCTCTTCCTTCCGTCGCTTTTTTCCCTCTTTTCTTTGAGCCGCTATTCTGGCCCGTTCCTCTTTACTAACAGCCCGATTCCGGTTAAACTGCGCAAACATCTCTTTAAAACGGTCGATGGTTGTTTGAATATCTCTGTCAACCAGGAATAGTACGCCGATCAAAAATAGAGCCGATAACAATATGAAAGAGCCGTAAAACCCGATTACCTTCCGAAGAATACGAGCAAGTGCCTGACCGGTGAATCCATTCAGGCTTATGATCTGCATATGGTAGACATTATAAAACCAGCCAATAAACGTAGAGACCACTAACATCATATAGATGCCATAAACCGTTTGCCAGTTCAATTCACGATAAGGTTTACTACGGAAAGTATACCAGCCGTAAAAAACAATTAAAACCGGTATAACCAGGCTTGGGTAGCCAAACAGTAAATACACGAAAATGTGCGATAAATAAGCTCCAACAACGCCCAAACCATTTTGGACGCGCAGAGAGGGTCCTTTAGAGGGTGTAAGCACCTTCTTTAAAGAAACATTATGGATTATGGCATAATCGTTTGGAACATAGGTGATGATACAAAGAGCAATAAGGACACCTATGGCTATAATCAATAAGCCGATAACTTCCATTTTTCGGGATGAACCGGAAAAACCGCTCACCCCTTTACTTGCTTTTTGGGTTTTGCTTTTTTGAGCCATTGCGTGCGTCTGTGATGATTCCCTCATTAAGTTCCGGGAGCGTATCAAATATGCTCAGTTGACTACAATAATTCACATCATCTGTATTAACCAGATTTTTCAACCGTTTTGCATGATTTGATGTTTTAATGGTATTGTTAATATTGTCCTTAAATTTTTCGTAAAGCACAAAAGCGACTTTAGCCCCGTCACTTGCGTCTTCAGGCAATGTTCCTTCCATCAAATCATAGATGATATTTCCGGCACACAGATTATCCTCCAAAGAAAGACGATTTTTCCAACCGGCACAAAGCAAAATGATTTCGTTTTCCACGTCCTTCAGTTCTTTGACTATCGTTTTCAGATTCAAAAAAGAACCGATGATAATTTTTTCAGCCAGATTGGCTCTGGTTATCGCTTTGGTCCCGTTGGTCGTATTAAATATAAGCGTTTTTTCCTCAATAACATCCCGGGTATACTCCAGAGGTGAATTCCCCAGATGGTAACCATCGATTTTTTTACCATCTTTCTCACCACACAACAAATAGCGGGATGAATCCAAATTAAGAGCAATTTTACTGGCCGCCTCCATATCCTCAACTGGGATTACTCCTTTTGCTCCGTTTACAAGAGCTGCGACTATGGTGGAACTGGCCCGTAATACATCAATAACGACAATCACTTTGCCTCTGACATCCTCTTCCTGTATGGAATGAGCCGTGGAAAATACATCTATTTTATAACTCATTTTAATCAAACTATTCACTATTTCTTTTTAATAAAGGGTGGTTTCGTAACATTGGCTTTCGCCTTTTTATTACGTATCCCAATAAATATTTCTTCTCCTTCTTCTTTGTGAGACATTGTTACATATCCCATACCAATACCTTCCCCAAGAGTTATGGACATCGTTCCACTGGTTACTTCCCCAATAACATGATCGTCCGCATCGTAAATCTTGTAATGACTTCTTGGTATCGATCTCTTTTCCTCCATCCTAAATCCTACCAATTTCCGGGACAATCCCTTTTCTTTAACATTCAGCAAGGCATTTTTCCCGATAAAGCTGTCTTTCTGCAATTTTGTAAGCCAACCTAATCCGGCTTCAAGCGGATTCGTATCTTTAGTAATATCATTTCCATACAATGCAAAACCCATTTCCAGTCGAAGGGTATCACGAGCACCTAATCCGGCTGGCTGAATATCATATTCGGCTCCAGCATCCATGATATCATTCCAGATTTCTTCAGGATCGGCATTATTCTTATCAAAATATATTTCAAAACCTTTTTCACCGGTATATCCGGTCCCGGACAAAATGATATCATCATAGCCATCGAAATCACCAATCTTAAAACGATAAAATCCAATGCTATTCAAATCAACATTCGTCAATTTCTGCAATGTTTTAACCGAATCGGGACCTTGAACGGCGAGTAAACACATAGCATCGGATGCATTTTTCAGTGTAACATCCAAATCATTTTGCTTTTTCATCCACTCAAAATCCTTAGCACGATTCGAAGCATTAATCACCAGCATATATTTTTGATCTCCGAGCATATATACTATTAAATCGTCGACGATCCCTCCATCTTCATAACACATAACCGAATATTGTGCCTTGCCCGGCTCCAGTTTGGAAGCATCATTTACTGTAATCTTTTGAATAAAGTCTAACGCATGATCGCCGGTGACATAAATTTCACCCATGTGAGAAACATCGAATATACCAACACCGTTTCGTACCGCATTATGTTCTTTACGAATTGTGGTATATTGAACAGGCATTTCAAATCCACCAAAATCTATTAATTTCGCGCCACTCTTTTTATGAATCTCATAAAAGGGTGTTTTTTTTGTCGTCTCACTCTTCATAAATGTTATCCCATATTTAATACTTATTATTTATTTGATTATCAGGATTCCTGTCGATTGACGGTTTCCGGACTAAAGGCAGGAATACAGACCGACCAGTACTCATTTGCCTCCTCAAAAGGATTAGAGTATTGAATTTTTACCCCTTTTCTGCTCATAAAACTCTCGCCGGCATTAATAATGAATTCCTCATTATCGTTTATTAATATTTTCATTCTGCCTTTAACCATAATAGTTATTTCATCAAAATCAGGTTTTTGTGCCGGTTCTGACCATCCGGAAGGGGCCTGCATATGGGCAAGCGAAAAATCATCGCTTTTTGTGGCCACCTTTCCAAAATGTTCTTCAATAATTTTATTACCTGGTACAGGTATTTTAACCGGTTGCTGTTGTTTTAAATAATTATTCATACACCTGATTCGTGTTCTTTCATTAATTAGAATTCTTTGCAAAACGGTTTATTAGCCAAATAATCCTAACAAGTAGCAAAAGTTAATGAGAAATATACGATTTATATAATACAATAACGGTTTTGATGGTACAGTTTAATCGTAAGAATCAAATTCGTATCTTACACTCAAATAATAAAACACGAAAGAGAGTTGTTACCAATATGAATTATGTACTAAAATTCATTAAGATTTAACACTTCCCTTTTAGATTACAAGCAATAATAAAAAAAATACTTTTTAAGAACTGAAATTTCCTTCTAATTATGCCAATTACAGAAGATCAGGTAAAAGAAGCCCTATCTAATGTTATAGATCCGGATCTTGGAAAAGATATCGTAACGCTGAATATGGTGGAAGATCTTAACATTGAAGGTAAAAATATTTCATTTACCGTAAATCTAACTACACCTGCATGTCCGTTAAAAGAGGAAATAGAAAGAGCGTGTAAAAATGCTATTTCACATTTGGTAGATAAAGAAGCTGTAGTCTCTATCAATATGTCCTCTAATGTAAAAAAAGGCAGGACACAACAGCAAGGTGATACTTCACTTTTACCGGGCGTTAAAAATATTATCGCTGTGGCTTCCGGAAAAGGAGGTGTGGGAAAATCTACAGTCGCCGTTAATCTAGCCGTAGCCTTAGCAAAGACCGGTGCGAAAGTGGGTCTTGTGGATACCGACATATATGGTCCCAGTATCCCGAC
>DATFMK010000097.1:0-4284 GCA_035267005.1 Balneolales bacterium | reverse complement strand
TCACTTTCTAAATGTAATCGTAAAAGTCGTTCCTTCATTAACTTTACTATCCACATCAATATGTCCGCCCATACCTGTAATATGGTTATAGACTAAATAAAGTCCGATGCCCTTACTGTCAGAATTGTTATGAAAAGTTTGGTGGAGTCCAAAAATTTTACCTTTAACATTCTTCATATTGAAACCAATTCCGTTATCCTTGAAGATCAAACGGATAAGTCCGTTTTCTTTTTTTGTATAAATTGAAATGACGGGCATAGTATCAGGTTTGGCATATTTGATGGAATTGGTAATCAAATTCAGAAAGACGCTTTCCATATACACTTTATTGAATTTGATCGTCTTTGCCTCTTTTAAATCAGTATGAATC
The DNA here is from genome assembly GCA_035267005.1 of Balneolales bacterium. Lineage (GTDB taxonomy): Bacteria > Bacteroidota > Rhodothermia > Balneolales > DATFMH01 > DATFMH01. The sequence goes on along the minus strand of DATFMK010000097.1, from coordinate 3,914 downwards.
GTAAGGCCGGAAGATTCAATGAGGGAATCAATAGACCGAAGCACGTGATGCAGGCACTTTTGCAAATCGACCTCTTCCACATTTTCTTTTTCATTATGTTTTTCACTTAACAGATCAACATAACTATTTAAGGTTTCTTTTAACTGATCACCTGCTAATTTTAAAAAATTGAACAACTCAACTGTCTCATCATCCTTTATTTTGGTAATATCAATCAAATCAAAAATAGAAAGCAAGCTGTTAACTGGTGATCGGAGGTCATGAGAGGTCGTGTAGGTTAACTGCTTGAGTTCTTCATTGATTTTAGTAAGACTGGCAAGCATTTCATTGCGTTCGACTTCCAGCTTTTTTTTATGTGTTATATTCTTAGCAATTGCGAAGATCACATTATCCGATTCGATAGGAAAAGAGGTCCATGTCAACCAAATAATTTCACCATTTTTAGCTTTATATCTGTTTTCAAAATTATATAACGGTTTAGAGTGGGTGAGGTCTCCCCGTACTTTGTTGGTAATGTCCTTATCATCCTTATAAACAAAATCATTAATAGGTCTGGCGTACAACTCATCCATCGTATAACCCAACACTTTGGATACAGCTGGATTAATTTTTTTGAAATAACCATCATAACCGGCTATGCATAATAAGTCGGGTGATAAGTCAAAATATAACTCATAATTAAAATCTGTAGTCTTCATTTGCAGAAATAATCTACTTTTATTTCATCCTGTAAATAATGATAAAAAGGAAGTTAAATAATTGTTGTTAACAATTGCTTATTGCGGATCATATGTTAAACAGTTTACATGTTGTATTCAATCAAAAATAGAACTAATTCTTCTTAATCTTAATTGAAACATTTTAGTTCCTGTATAGTATTCCTAACTAAAATTGTTGAATGAGAAAAAATTAATAACTTCTATTTTTAGATTATAACAGTAAACAATTTCGATTATTAACTCGACTCATCAACAATTATAAATAAAAAAAATTTGAATTAGTTTGTAGTGACTGATCTATTTGCTCTTACATAATCTAAATTTTATTTAATAAAGTGGCTAATTAAAAACCTGTTTTTTTGTGAATCACCTATTACATTAAGAGCGGTGATTAATTTATACCCGATAGAGGATGTCAGGCAACTGCGAGATTTTATTTGGTAATTAATTAGTGAAAAAAGGCTTTGTAAACCCCGGGATTTTGTTCAAGACCAATGACTAAGCGACTTCGAGACCATAGGATATTTTCCATATTCGAGGATTTTAAGGTTGCAAAAATGCAGAGATTGGGCAAAAGAACGATTTTACAAAGCCTTCTGGAAGTGGTCAAGATTAGACGCCTTATTGTATTGAGATTGTACTATTCCACAATGATCACTATTCTTTTTTCAAAGTGAAATGGTATAATCAAATAGAACATCAACTTTCAAAACCTAAAAAAGATGAAGATATTAAAGTCGTTAACCGGAATTTTTCTTTTTCTGTTATGCATGAGCCAAATATCATACGCTCAGGATTGGCCAAATCTGGGTCGTTACCGTGCGGCAAATGCGAAAGTAGGGGCACCGGCTCCAAAGGTAAATCGTGTCGTTTATATGGGCGATTCCATTACGGATATATGGATTGACAGAGATCCTGGTTTTTTTAAGAATCATCCTTATATCGACCGAGGCATATCCGGTCAGACTACACCGCAGATGCTGATCCGATTCCGGGCGGATGTCATAGATCTTCATCCCAAGGTAGTCGTTATTTTAGCCGGTACAAATGATATTGCCGGAAATACCGGTCCGTCAACCCTCCGAATGATAGAAAACAATCTTGCTTCGATGGCTCAATTGGGTAAAGCGAATAACATAAAAGTGGTCCTCTGCTCGGTATTACCCGCCTCGAAATATCCATGGAATCCTAAAGTAAAAGATGTGGCTCAGAAAATTGTCCGTTTGAATAAATGGATTGAAAAATATGCTCAAGCTCATAATGAGGTCTATTTAAACTATTATCCGCACCTGGTTAATAGCAAAGGCGGAATGTTGGCGAAATATTCCAAAGACGGTGTTCATCCCAATGTAGCCGGTTTTAAAGTGATGGAACCACTTGCTATAAAAGCCATTCATAAAGCTTTGAAGCAGTAGAATAGTAATGAGCAGTAATCTATTTAGCGTGAATATGATATAATTTTCTACTTATTTTGTTTTCTATCCATGCTTGTAAGATCTTTCACCCAAAAAGCGGGTTCGAGATGACGCCTTTGAGTGATATTTGTTAACCGTCTACATCATCTACGCCCATTCGCGTCATTTCGAACGGAGGGAGAAATCTTCAAACTAACCTATACATTACAAAACGTTGTTTTAAATAGGGCTTTATCATGAACTCACATTATTTATCCAATCGGAAGTGGGATTACCGCGATATTATTATCGTTCAAATAAATGTGAGAATTAAGCAAAAGGAAGTACGGGTTATCTCACTCCTTTTACTTTCATTTTCATGGTATATAAAGCGTGACTGGCTGTGATAAATAAGGTCTTCCGGTTTGCTCCGCCAAAAGTAACATTTGCTGTCCATTTTTGTGGTACGGAGATGTGACCAATTTTCTTTCCCATTTTATTAAATATGGTGACGCCGTTTCCGCAAAGATAGATATCACCACGATTGTCGATAGTCATGCCATCTGAACCCAGATTGGTGAATAATTTTTTGTGGGATAAATGCCCGTTTGGATCGATAGAATAAGAGTACGTTTTACCGGCTTTTATATCGGCTATATACAAGGTCTTGCCATCGAGAGTCCCGATGATTCCATTAGGTTTCTGTAAATCATTCACGACGATAAAAACTTTTTTACGGTCGGGAGTGAGATAATATACGCGTTGCTGCTTGATATCAGGTTTGGTTCGTTTCCAGTATGAGCGCTGATAATAGGGATCCGTAAAATAAATGCCACCCTTCGGATCAATCCAAAGATCATTTGGACCATTTAACCGGTGTCCATGGAAATTTTTCACCAACACTGTGACTTTTTGCTGCGGAGAGATGGACCAGAGTTGATCGTGCTTATCGGAACAGGTGATTAGATTGCCGTTATCAGCGAAAAAAGTACCATTGGCACGTCCTGTACCTTTCATGAATAGTGATAATTGTCCCTTTGTGTTGTATTCCCAAATTTCATTATTCGGTTGATCGGTGAAAAACACATCCCCGGCTTTATTAGCAGCCGGCCCCTCTGTAAATGAAAACTGATCAGAGATCAATGTTAGCTTAGCCCCATTAGCCATAACCGGACTGTTCTGAGCCTGTGCGGAAAGGTTGAGCAGAATTGTTATTAATAAAAACAGGATAGAAAATCGAAAGAATTTTTTGATAAAAAAAAGTGTATTCACCATACCATTCTAAGATTATTGCGTTTATATATTTGTATATGGTAATATATCCTTATCGATAAAGCAATTTTGGAGTTGAGAGCTTAGTTTTGAGTTTTGATATTTCAGAGCGCAATTTTGAAAAATATCGATAAAATGAAGTAATCTTCAAATAATTTGTAAGGTTTACATACTAACCCGGATTATTCGCCAAGAAATTTAGTTGTGATCAAGGTGAAATTAAAAATGCTAAAGGTACTATGGTGCCTTGATTAGGCCTTTAAAATTTCAATGTAGAGCACGGAGCAATTTCGCAGCTCTTTTTAGCGTTCTCAAAATCGAGGATCGGTTTATTTTTTATAAGTTGTTTAATTTACAATAAGGTATTAATTCCTATTGGTTACGTGAATAATTCAGGTCAGGGAGTCATTTTGACCAAATGAAAGAAAACGTGAAAGCAGATTAAATGCATCAATCCATTGTATTAGAATGTCTTGTTTCTCTCGTACTCATGTTATTTTCGGTATTACATATGAAATCATGATTTGCA
>DATFMK010000096.1:0-8215 GCA_035267005.1 Balneolales bacterium | reverse complement strand
AATTATTTCAGTTATATCATTTTACTGAGAAGCTTACGGGATCGTTAGAGGGCCGGATATTTGTTGACTCCGCCCCTGTTTTAGATAAAGCATGGGCTGTACAATCCGGTTTGGGCTGGATGGGCAAAAACAGTAATATTTTGAATAAAGAGTTAGGCTCCTGGTTTTTTATCGGTGAAATGATCGTAGACGCGACATTTTCCTACGATCATCCGACAACCGATCATTGCGGTACCTGTACCCGCTGTATCGATGCTTGTCCGACCGATGCCATTTATGAACCCTATAAAGTTGATGGCAGTAAATGCATTTCATACTTAACTATAGAATTACGCGAGCAAATTCCATCTGAATTTCACGAACAAATGGGTGAATGGATGTTCGGTTGCGACATCTGTCAAGACGTATGTCCGTGGAATCGCAAAGCTAAAATGGGCAGTGAAGAACGCTTATTTGCCAGAGAGGAATTATTAAATCCGGATTTAAAATATTGGAAGGAATTAGATATAGAGGAATATCGCCGTTTATTTAGAAAAAATCCTGTCAAACGAACAAAATTCGAAGGGCTAACACGAAATATCTCAATTGTATCCAAAAATCTGGACTCAGATTAAACTCCACTTCCAAATATTAAAAAGTACCTCGTTTGTCTTTTAAATATTTGTAGAGCAATTCGCGAGCCCTGAAAATGTGTGCTTTTACGGTTCCAAGCGGTAAGTCCAGAATTTCGGCAATTTCCTGATAACTTTTTTCCTCCATATGCCGCATCTGAATCACCTTTTTATATTTGGGAGGCAATTGATTCATCGCCTCTTTAATCATATTATGACGTTGCTTCCTGATGACCAAATCATCTGTTTTTTGTGTATGATCGGGCAGTTCAACTTGCATTTCCCCCTCCTTGGTGGAAATGGGTTCATTAATGGAATACGTCTTGAGTTTCTTCTTCCGTAGATAGTCAATAGTGTGATTGGTAGCGATTCGATAAAGCCATGTGGAAAAAGCATAATTGGTGTTATAACTATCCAGGCTATGAAAAGCTTTTGAAAATATTTCCTGAATCAAATCTTCGACGATATCACCATTTCTGATCATTTTCGAAATGTGATACTTCAATGCTCTCTGATACTTATCGACGATTTTACTATATGCACGTTCATCACCGGATATAGCTTCCTCGACGAGAACAGCATCCTCCCTGCTGCTTTCAGAAACAGTTTGATGTTCACCTCCGGAAGAGGCATTTCCTAAGTTATCAGATTGATTTGATGCCGAAGTCATGGATGATAAATTATGGCTTTCTAGTCATTTCTATCAATTAAGAAATAAATTATCAATCAAAGATATAAAAAAAGTCGGTTGGAACTAAAACATCTTGCAATAATTTTCCAACCCATTTGATAATATTAATAATATCAAATACTTATTATTATTTATTAATATAAACGCTGATATACCTATTACATTATATCTTTTCCCATTCATCTTTTGAAAAGTCTTCTTTTGTGACACTAAAATAATTTCTTTGATCAGGTTATCTCAAACTAAAATCATTAAGGGGAGTTAAGAAAATGAAGAGAATAGGTTTATTGCTTATCGTGAGTGTACTATTCATTCTGGACATCAATAATGGTTACGGACAAATCTTAAATAATATCCAAGGTGGGGCTGGATTATTTTACGGAACCAATGTTAACAAATTAGGAGTTCAAATTAATGGATATTATACCATTCCATCCATAAAAAAATTAGATGTAGGAATCGATTTTTTATATTTCTTTCCGCAAGTTGACCGATATAATTTTGAAGGTAGCCGGTACAAAAGCAGTGCTAATCTTAATTCCCTGAATATCAATGCACATTATAATCTCTATATTTATAACCAAATTGATTTTTTCGGATTAGCCGGACTCAACTTTGGATTTTCTCACGCCAAACTGGAAAGTCAATTCGGAAAATTAACGGAAACACGAAGCCGGGCGGGATTTAATATTGGCGGTGGATTAAAATATCATCTTTTATTCGCTGAGATAAAATATATCATCAGCGATTTCAATGAATTTGAGCTGGGTGGTGGGGTAAGAATCCCAATTAGTCGATTATAGTTTTTATTGGCTGATTAAATTTTTCATCAAGGCACCGTGTCTGATTCCACCCGTTGAAACGATGATCTTATCCTGGTCGTAATAATCAAGGAAAGTCTCTAAAATAAGTAACCCCGCCATAAAGATATCGGCACGGCCAGTCATTACTTCTGGATATTGATCAATCATTTGTTGATGAGTCATCTCACTAAACCAATCAATAAAAGAAAGAATACCCGAGTGAGTCAAAACATAACCATTGATTTTATCAGGATCGTATTCGCTCAAACCAAGTTCAATGAAGGCCAGTGATGTCACCGTACCGGCAACACCAATCATATTAAAATCATCTTCAAATTGAATACGTCGACTTTTCAGCGATTCAGCTATAGCTTTTCGGCATTGAGCGATCTCATCATTCAAAGGTGGATCGTGTTTAAAATACCTCTCCGTAAAACGGACACTTCCGATATTGAAGGAATGTGAATCATATAATTGATTATGTTTACCGTAAGCAATTTCGGTGCTGCCACCACCGATATCCAGGATCATATTCCCATACTCCGAATCGGGTAATTCGGTTAAAACAGAAATAGCACCTGCATAGGTCCATTCTGCTTCTTCTAATCCACTTAAAATTTTGACAGGCCATCCAGTCTTCTGTTCAATATATTGACAAAACTGATCGCGATTAGAGGCATCCCGAACAGCGCTTGTTGCTGTAATGACCACACTTTGCACTTCAGGATATTCTTCAGCTAATATCTTTTTATACTCATTAAGTGCCTTCAAAACCCGGTCGATACTTTCATCAGACAAATATTTATCTTTATCTACTCCTCTTCCAAGCCTCGGTACCCGTTGTTCTTCCCTGATCACATTTACATGACCATCATTCGCCTCACCAACAAGTAGTAAAGCGGTATTTGTTCCAATATCGATCGATGTCCGTAGCGCCATAATTCAACTATTTTTGAAGATCAAAACGATCCACTCGCCTTCCTGATCTTCATGAACTAACTTCAATTTTTTGAAATATTCATTTTGGAGGATGATATTCCTCTCCTGTTCAAGCAAACCAGATAATAATAACGTTCCTTCTTTATTCAGATGCCCAACCAATTCTTTATCCATCGATAAAATGGCTGTTCGATTAACATTCGCTAAAATAACATCATATCTCGAATCAGCATTGATAACATCAAAAGAACCTTTTATAATGATCACACGATCTTTGACATTATTGATCATGATGTTCTCATTGGCGTTATCATAACTCCACTCATCAATATCAAAGCCAAGTGAGGAATGGGCTCCAATTTTAACAGCGGCTATAGATAGAATCCCGGTTCCGGTTCCAACATCAAGAACCCGATCACCTTTTTTTACGAATTTTGGAATAGCACGCAGCATCAAGCGCGTAGTTTCGTGGTACCCGGTACCGAAAGCCATCTTGGGATCGATTTCCAATAGTATCATGCCTTCCGGTGCATTTCCAGGAAGCCAGGTTGGACGTACGAAAAAATTACCAATTGATTGTTGCTGAATGGATTGCTCCCACTCCTCATTATAATTCCGGGTTTCCTCAATTTCTTCCTTTTCTATATAACAGTGTTCTCGCAGCGAAGAGAGCCATTGTTCTATTTCTTCACGATATACATCCGAAAATCGATTTTGAGGAATATAGGCTAAAATGCGGTCATCATATTGTTCAAACCCTTCAAAATCCATTTCAAAAAGTTCGGCAATCAAACTCTCCTGATAATCGGAGGGGATAATGATTTCTAACTTTAAATAATCCATAATGTATGATTCAAAATCTATAATCTGTCATAGATGAGTTCATTCAATAAACTACCAACTTTTTTTAACGTATGCTTATCGATGATCTTCATATTATCACGATGGGTGTGCCAGTAAGGAGGAAATTCAATTTTATTTTTCGTGACTTGCGTGTGATTTACAATATCAATGGTCGGAAAAGGCAAATATTGATTCATAACGACATGATCATCAGAAATACCGTTAGTCACATTCTCAGGAAAGGTTTTACTATAGCCCATTTGATGCGCTACTTTCCATATTTCGTTAACAAGATCAGGTGCCGTCTGATATGACATCCCTTCTTCAGGGAAATGCGCGTTAACTCCGCCCACCATATCCAATAAAATACCGAAACGAGGTCGGTATCCCTTTACAGGCTGATTTTTCGCCCAATAACGGGAGCCAAGAAAATATTTACCCAAATCATCATCTTTGCCATAATCCTCACCATCAAAGAAAATGAGATCGACTCCAATAGGCGGCGGATTTTTCTTAAATAGACTGGCGAGTTCAAGCAGAACACCAACGCCACTCCCGCCATCATCCGCACCCGGTATTGGTTTATTCCGATAACTTGTATCCGGATCCTGATCAGAATAAGGTCTTGTATCCCAATGCGTACACAACATAATACGATCACTGGCAGATGGATTAAACGCTGCAATTATATTCGAGAGATTCAGCGTAACATCATGATAACCTTTTAACTGAAAATTCTGAGCGAATACGTAATCATCACCGGCATATTCACGCAACTTTTGTAATAAAAACGCTTTGTCTTCCCGATGACTCCTCGAATTTACGGTTCTCGGACCAAATTCCACCTGTTTTTTCACATATTGATAGGCACTATCTGCAGAAAAAGCCGGTACTGGATTTCCCTTGGCTTTAAAGGTGTAAGAATTTCCGCTGGAATGGTGGGATGAACATGAAGTCACTATCAGCAGAAATCCCACTAAGCAAAACACGCGATTTTTATTCATCCCGATACACAGTAGTTGCTGACGACTGATTAGTCGTATATACGATAGTATCCATGATGTTTACATGGGACGGACGATTGGCAACAAATACTACTATTTCAGCGATGTCATTACCGGTTAAAGGAGTAATGCCTTTGTATACATTGGCGGCTTTTTCATCATCACCATGAAAACGTACATTGCTGAACTCCGTTTCCACTAAACCGGGGGATATCAGACTAACCCGAACATTTGTGCCATGAAGATCCAGTTTCGTTGATTTTGTGATAGCCTTAACCGCGTGCTTAGTCGCACAATAAACACTTCCACCACCGTAAGCTTCATGTCCGGCTGTAGAACCAATATTGATAACATGCCCCGAATTTCGCTCTTTCATTTGAGGAGTGATCAGCCTTGTCATCGTTAACAAGCCTTTAACATTAGTATCGATCATCTCATCCCAATCCTCAAAATCAGCATTATACACCGGATCCAGTCCACGTGATAAACCGGCATTATTCACCAGAATATCGATCTGCATCTCATTCAGGCTCTCAACGAATTGACGACAAGCATCTCTGTCGCGAATATCAAAAGCACCAATGGCAACATCGATGGCATACTCATTGGTTAAACTTTCAGACAGCTTTTTTAAACGATTTTCTCGCCGGCCTGTAATGACTAAATTAGTCTTCATTTCAGCAAAGTGGCGGGCAGTTGCCTCACCAATTCCCGAAGTGGCACCGGTTATCAGCGCCGTTTTTCCCTCTAATCTGTTTTTCATGATCGTTCTTTTCAGGATTCAAATTGACGCTCAACCAAACGAGCGGCATTCAGTAAACGTTCCTCCTGAAACGTATTTGCCATAAATTGTAACCCTATGGGCAATCCATTTGAATGCTTTCCAACCGGCACGTTAATTCCGCAAATTCCAGCGAGATTAGCTGAAATGGTGTAAATATCATTCAAATACATTTGCAGCGGATCATCAATTTTGGAACCGATATCGAATGCGGTTGTCGGACTTGTTGGAGAAACGATGACATCCACATCTTTAAAAGCGCGATCAAAATCCTCTTTTATCAATCGACGTATTTTTTGAGCTTTTCCATAATACGCATCGTAATAGCCGGAACTCAACACATAGGTTCCCAACATAACCCGTCGTTTCACCTCCGTTCCGAATCCTTCGGTACGCGATTGTTTATATAGGCGAATCAGTGGAGTATCCATCTCTTTCAACTCTTGCTCTATGGCTCCTCTTTCACCATTTGAAGCGGCTTTTAATCGTTGATTAATGGCTTCTTCTTCCTTATGTAAATCGTCTTTTACCTTTTTAATATCAGCACGGTGACCGTATCGAATGCCATCATACCGGGCAAGATTACTGGAAGCTTCGGCGGTTGCTAAAATGTAATAAGTGGCAATAGCATATTTATTGTGCGACAGATCAACCGGAACGACTTTAGCTCCTTCTTTTTCTAAAGATTTTACAACATCCTGAATGCGATCGCTGATCTCCGGATCCAACCCTTCAGAAAAATAAATTTCCGGCATGCCAATTGTGATATTGCTTTCCGGATTCTGTACCGTCTTTGTGTAATCAGGAACCGGAACATCGGCTGTGGTGCCGTCTCGCTCATCTTTGCCCGCTATACTTTTCAGCAGCAACGCGGCGTCCTGGGTATTCGTAGCCAACGGACCAATACAGTCTAAGGACGAGGCAAAAGCGATTAGTCCGTACCGGGAAACGCGTCCATAGGTAGGCTTGATACCAACGACGCCACAAAAAGAAGCCGGTTGACGAATAGAGCCACCGGTATCAGATCCTAAGGTCGTATTACAAAAACCTGCGCCAACAGCTGCAGCACTTCCACCGGATGACCCGCCCGGAACTTTTGATGTATCATGAGGATTTCGCGTCGGACCATAAATGGAATTCTCATTGGAAGAACCCATTGCAAATTCATCCATATTTACACGGCCCAGGAGAATGGCATCATCTTTCTTTAATTTTTCTATGACCGTAGCATCGTAAACGCTCTCGAAATTCTCCAGTATATGAGATGCACATGTAGCCTGTTTGTCTTTTTCACAAATGAGGTCCTTAATCCCCATAATAGCTCCAGCCAAAGCTCCGGCTGAACCATCTTTGATCTTCTTCTCAACCTCTTCGGCTTGTTTTAATGCCTCTTCGGGGTAAACCTTAATAAAAGCATTTACATCGTCATTTTTCTGGTCAATTTCTTTTACGTAAGATGAGACAACTTCTCTTAGGGATACCTCCCCCTTTTTTACAGCATTCTGTAGACTTTCAATATTTTTATATAGCAAGGCAGAAATATATACTTTTAATTAATTATGAATTTTTATCATTATCTGTGTTTTCGGGCTTATGCGAAACCGCATCAGACTGTGGTTGAGTCTGAGTTTCCGTACTTGTTTTAACCGTATTACGTACTTCATTATCAATTTGCCGGGCGCTTTCATTTACGCTATTTGCGCCGTAATCAATTTCACGTTTAATATCTTCAGTAGCCCTTTTAAACTCATTTATACCTTTTCCGAGGCCTCTGGCAAGTTCTGGTATACGTTTTGCTCCGAATAAGAGCACAATAACCAAAACAATAACCACCCATTCGAGTCCGCCAAAATCACCCATGGCTTAATTCCTTTTTTATATGTGATTAAAATATACTGTTATAAGAATCGGATCTTTTTAGGGGATAAAAGAAGAAGATCAAGATTTGGAATTAGACTGAGTTTCTGTTTTCCGTTGATCATTATTATCAGGAGCAGCAGAACTTTGTGCGCCTTCATTTATTTCCTTTTTTATATCTTCCGATGCCTTACGAAATTCATTGATACCTTGTCCAAGTCCTTTGGCCAATTCAGGTATTTTCTTGGCACCGAATAGTAAAACGACGATCAGTATAATTACCAACCATTCTAAACCACCGAAATCAAACATTGTTTTATCTCTTATTAGTGATAATTTAAATTGAAAAAACTTTCATTTCTTATCTTATATTTCAAGATACGAAGAATTATACATAGTATTGGAGTTCTCGAAATCAACGATCATCTTCATCATCCCGAATTTCTTTTTTGCCTTTATTGGAGGCTTTACGAAATTCATTAATTCCTTGTCCGATTCCACGAGCGACTTCCGGTATTTTCTTCGCTCCAAACAGAAGAATTACAACCAGAAATATAATGAACCATTCGAATCCGCCTAAACTTCCCATAAAGATACTGAACCTTTGAATTATAATTTGCTAATTACTTTTATTCCTTTTACCTGTAATCAAGCTGTAAAATACGAAAATGTAAAGACAAGGCGTA
>DATFMK010000095.1:0-3357 GCA_035267005.1 Balneolales bacterium | reverse complement strand
AATTATCAGGAAATTTTTCCTTAAAATTAATATCAGCTAGATTTCCATAATTTTTAAATAAATCTTCACAAAATATTTTCTGATCTTTAAAATATTCATTATCTCTAATTGTTATATATTTTTTTCTGCTATTATATGCATTACATTTTTTATTATTCTTTTTGTTTTTAGGTTTTACTGAATTATCAAATAACATGATCTCTTTTTAAAATATTAATCAACAATAATATGTAAGTTATCGATTAAACATATCTATATATTAATTGGGATGTTTTGATAAAATAATAAATACTGTAATACTATTGGCTAATAAAATAACTTGAGGTTTAGATAAAAATAAAAGCATTTCAATCATTGACTTATCGCGAGGCCGGATGTCCGCGGCGATCTCCTTCCGTGACTTTGCCATAAGTCCGATAAAATATGTCGCCAGTTTGCAAATGGTGACCGAAATTGTACTCACAAAATCAATCAAAATTCTGAAAATTGAATAGTAATATTTTATTATTAGCAAATTACAAGATTCTGTCGTCTGTGGTCAGTCATCCGTCTTCATTTCTGAATTCTTAATTCTAAATTCTACATTCTAAAATCATTCTTCCATTTAATTTGCTTGGCAATTCTATTATTTTAATCAATCTGAATATATTACATCACGATTTTTTTTAAATCATTTCCAAACTGTCAAAATCACGCATGGCCAAGAAAAAGGGAAAACAGACGCCGTTAATGCGGCAGTATCATGAGACTAAGAATAAATATCCGGGTACGATATTATTGTTCCGGGTAGGGGATTTCTATGAGACGTTTTCCGACGATGCCATTTTGGTGAGCAAAGAACTGGGTATCACGCTGACAAAGCGAAATAACGGTGGAGATCAAACCCCGTTGGCCGGATTTCCGTATCATGCGCTTGATACTTATCTTCCAAAACTCATACGCCGCGGTCATCGCGTGGCTGTTTGTGAACAGACTCAGGACCCGGCCGAAGCCAAGGCGCAAAAGAAGATCGTTGAGCGGGAAGTGACCGAGATCATGACTCCGGGCGTGACCATGTCCGACAAACTGCTCGATCATAAACGGAATAATTATCTTTGTTCTATTCATTGGCGGGGTAGTACGGCCGGAGTTTCGTTTTCCGATATTTCAACGGGAGAATTCGCACTCACACAAGTTGAGAGTACGGGATTGTCGGAATTATTACAAAGCATTCAACCCTCAGAATTACTGGTTCAGAAAAAATACAAAAACAATCTGCCAGATGATTTGAAATCTTATGTCGTAACATTTATCGACGACTGGGTTTATGAAGGGGATTATGGTTATAATCTGCTGACTGATCATTTCAAAACACATTCCCTCAAAGGATTTGGCGTCGAAGATCTGACGGTTGCCCATTATGCCGCAGGAGCGATGCTTCATTATTTCCAGGAAACGCAAAAATCATCGCTTCGACATCTGCGTCGATTGTATGCTTTTGATAATGCCGGGTATATGATGCTCGATTCATCCACCAAACGAAACCTGGAACTCACATCCAGCTTGCAAAAAGGCAGTACCGATGGCACATTGATTTCTATTTTGGACGAAACGTGTACCGCAATGGGGGGGCGCCTTTTACGAAAATGGGTCATGCGACCACTTCGAAATTTGACACAGGTGAAACAGCGTTTGAATGCCGTGGAAGCCCTGCATGTCAATACCGATTTACGTATGCAGATTATTGATGAATTGAAACAGATTGGCGATATGGAGCGACTGATTTCCCGGATCTGCGTGGGTCGCACCAATGCTCGTGATATGGTGCAACTGCGTCTTTCCCTGGCTCAGATTCCCAATATCAAAGTACTGATTAATGAAGTGGAAGAGCCGTTGTTAGTCGGTATTCGAGACCGATTGAAATCATTGTTGGAAGTGCAGAACCGAATTCAGTCCGCATTGATCGACGATCCGCCTGCCGGATTGCGCGATGGTGGTTTTATCCGAGACGGTTATTCGAAAGATTTGGATGAGTTGCGGGATATCGCCCATAACGGGAAACAATATATCGCCCAAATTCAGAAAGATCTTTCCGCGAGTACGGGTATTCCTTCTCTCAAATTGGGATATAATAAAGTGTTTGGATATTACATCGAAGTGACCAACGCCCACAAGGATAAAGTGCCCGAGACTTTTATCCGGAAACAGACGTTAGTCAATGCCGAGCGGTATATCACTCCGGAGCTCAAAGAAATCGAAGAAAAAATTCTATCGGCGGAAGAACGCATCGGGACACTGGAATATGAGCTCTTCAAAGAATTACAGGTTTATGTCTCTGAATTTGCCGATGAAGTGCAGCAAATCTCGCAAGCTATTGGCGAACTGGATTGTCTGCAAAGTCTGGCGGAAGTGGCCTATCGTTACAATTATACCAAACCGTCTGTGAACGATGGGGATCAGATCGATATAAAACATGGACGGCATCCGGTAGTGGAACGTTCGTTGCCGATGGGAGAGCCTTTCATCCCCAATGACATTGAGCTGGATAATGAGCAGAAGCAGATCATGATCATTACCGGACCGAACATGGCGGGGAAAAGTATCATCCTGCGTCAGACCGGTTTGATCGTTTTGCTGGCTCAGGTTGGGAGTTTTGTACCGGCTGAGTCCGCGACAGTCGGTATGATCGACAAGATTTTCACCCGGGTTGGCGCTTCTGACAACCTGGCGGCCGGGGAGAGTACGTTCCTTGTGGAGATGAACGAAGCGGCCAATATCCTGAACAATGCCACACCTAAATCATTGATATTACTTGATGAAGTGGGGCGTGGAACGAGTACATTCGACGGACTCAGTATCGCGTGGTCGTTGGTGGAATATCTGCATAATCAACCGTCGGTTGCTGCCAAAACGTTGTTTGCTACGCATTATCATGAGTTGAATGAGTTGGCGACTATGTATGAACGGGTCGTTAATTTCAATGTTCAGGTTAAGGAACATGACGGAAAGGTTATTTTTCTCAGAAAACTGATTGAAGGCGGAGCGGATCACAGTTATGGAATTCAGGTGGCGAATATGGCCGGATTGCCTTCTATCGTCATTGATCGTGCCAAAGAGATCCTGAACAATCTGGAAAGCCACAGTCTGGATATCACCAATAAAAACGGAACGCTGGAAAACGGAGCGGCCAAAAAACAGGAAGCGGCACGTCAGGCCGTAAAACAAGTGGAAAAACAACAGCAATTGCCCCAGATGTCATTATTCTCGACAGAAATTGATCCAAATTTAGACACCGTGAAAAATAAGCTCGAAGCCTGCGATCCCAACCGGATGACGCCGATCGAATCGTTGTTGCTGCTTACGGAATTGAAGCGGTTG
>DATFMK010000094.1:0-3527 GCA_035267005.1 Balneolales bacterium | reverse complement strand
TTGATGGCAGTCGGAGTTACGGTGAATCGGCGATTGATATACCACAGAGCACGCAACGGGAACAAATCAAGGATCTATTTTTAGTTCCTCACCATAACGGTTCAATTTCAGCCTATCCCCCTGTAGTTGAGGCAATAAAAGAATCAGATATTATCCTGATAGGACCTGGTGATTTATTTACAAGTGTTATAGCAAGTCTCATAATACCGGGAATTAAGGAAGCCATTCAAGACACAAATGCCAGAATCTTTTATATCTTAAATATCATGACTAAATTTGGTGAAACGCATAATTTCAAAGGAATTGATTTTGTACAAAAAATCGAAAGATATCTTGGTCGGCAAGTTAATGGGATTATCTGTAACGATAGAAAACCTAACAGTAGATTATTGGAAAAGTATCAGGTAGAGAAATCTGATTTTGTTGAAATTGAACAATTGAAAAAACGAATGAACAATCGCCTGATATACGCAGGCGATTTATTGGATTCTTCAGCTGATATCGTGCGCCACGATTCGAAAAAATTGGCTTCTATGGTCCAATCGATTATCTTCAAAAAACACTTTTTTGAACCTAAAAAATTGACCAACGACCCTATTTTGATGCAATTTGTTCTAAAGGATTCCGTTAAAATGCCGATCAAGGATAAAAACGTGAATGCATCGCAAAGAATCGCTTAGGACCTCAACCAATTAAATTACAAGCCTAAAAACATGGAAACTGATCTGATTGGCGTTAGCGCAAATATAGTTCGTGTGCGAGAATTGATTCAACGAATAGCCGATACTGGTTTAAACACGATAGTTTTCGGTGAAACAGGTGTTGGCAAAGAACTGGTTGTTAAGTCGCTGTATCAGCAATCCGACAGGAACGGAGGTCCATTTGTTAAAGTGAACTGTGCCGCCTTGCCCGATAACCTGTTGGAAAGTGAGATGTTTGGTTATGAACGGGGAGCTTTTACCGGAGCACAGCGCAAAATGCGGGGAAAATTCGAACAGGCCAACCGAGGTGTATTGTTTCTAGACGAAATAGGCGACATGTCCTTATCCCTGCAGGCGAAGCTGCTGCACGCGTTACAAGATGGCGAATTTATTCCTCTAGGTTCTGAAAAAACGGTCAAAAGCAATGCCTGGGTTATAGCTGCCACCAACCGTGATCTTGCTGAAGACCTAAGAGCCGAAAAATTTAGGGAAGATTTATACTATCGAATCAGCATGGCGAGCATCAATATTGATCCAATCCGCAAAAGGCCGGAAGATATAGCACCATTGATCTCTTATTATTTTGAACAATACGCTTCACAACTTAAGGCCAAGCACCCACTGAACCTCAATGAAAATTTGATGGCTAAGCTGACGGCATATCATTGGCCGGGAAATGTGCGGGAGCTGCAAAATGTGCTCAGACGAATCATCGTACTTGGTGAAGGGGAAGAAAGTATCAATGCAATGATTCCTGTCACCGATCTCGGCCGAAAAGTCCGCAAAGATAGCACAGGAGGCGGTATCACATCAAAATTTATCGGATTCTCAGGGCTAAACGGTCAAGAATTGGACCTCTCGGATTTATCTCTCAAAAAGTATAAAAAGCAGGTAGCAGATCAGGTCGAAAAAGATGTCATCTCTTATGTGCTTGAGAAAACCGGCTGGAACCGCACCCGTGCAACCCGAATATTAAAAGTAAGCTACAAGACGCTGCTTACAAAAATAAAGGAATTGGAACTTAGACCTCTAAATAATTTCGAATAGTAAGCCGGCATGCATATCTATGATTGGAAGCGGCGCGCAAATCAAAACGTGTTATTTCAGTAATTCGCGCTGACCATCAATACATTAATCCAATCGGGGCAACCGCTCTGCTTGTAAATATATCCCTCACTTCATAATAAAATTACTTTTTTTTCATAACAGAGCCTTTCGAGTTATCTCAAACAGTAATTTATCTTTTTTATAATCTATAGCTATTTTCACATATCATTTTGAAACTGTTTATAATTTTTGATATCTTCGGTATCATTCGCATCCCAAATTTATGCCTTTGATCATCTGGCATAATTTATGCTAACTTTAACTTCGATAGATTGCAGGGGTGGAAAAATCCCTTAGGTCTTTTTCCAAAAAAAAAAGGAATGCAGCCTGACAATGATAATCCTTATTCGGTCAATTTGAATATCCATAGTACTTTTATTTGCGAGATTGCCATGCCAGATACAATTTCTAAAATTGATATTGCAGATTCTGAAGATCAGACAATGTTAAAGGATAGTGGCGGTAGAAGAATCGGTGTTGATCGCAGAAGTTTCTCATATAGTTTGTACATTCCGGAAAGGAGATCTGATGATGATCGGCGCAAGGGTGATATCCGGCGAAAGACAAATCGCATTAAAGTAACATAATGGCTTAAATAGGGTAGGATAATTACGGCAGGCTGTCTATTTGCGCTGCCGTTTTTCATGTAACCCGATACTGCTATGTCGAGGCCGGGCGTTTCTTAAGGTTGTATGATCTATCATTAAAAGCAATCCCCCATTCATTTCTCAAACCTGCAGATTCCTATCATAATTTAAGACTTGCCCACGGCCATTATGACCGGCGAACCGAATACCCGCAGACTGATGAATCTTCCGTGGGTGCAAATCCTCAATCCGCTTGATAAATGCATATTTGGCTTATAACCTGAGTGCTGTTAACAAAAAAATGCTTAACTTCAGAACAACTATCTGATAGGAATAGTATTGAATCGGATAATTCAACCTTGAACAACTTAATTGCCTGAAATTCAAAGGATACACTAGAAACATATTGTCGTCTGCAGAGCGTGCAGTTGGAGAAAGATGTCGCAAATCATATCCATAATATCGGCAGCCGAGTTGCCTTTTTATTTTCAATGATCGAGCTGATCCATATTTGATATTGAAAAACGCCCCAAGGAGGCAGAGCGATGAAAGATCTGATCAGTTACATTGCACGGGCACTGGTTGATTTCCCGGATGAAGTGGAAGTGGGTGCAGTTGAAGGCAGACACACCACTGTGTTGGAGCTTAGAGTGGCGAAAAAGGACATGGGAAAAATCATCGGTAGACAGGGTAGAACGGCCCAGGCAATCAGAACCATTTTAAGCGCAGCATCAGGGAAAACAAGAAAACGACACGTTCTCGAGATTATAGAATGATGAATGCGGCGCTTGCGTTTAATCAAGTATGCCCGACTGCATCCGGGTGTCTTTGCGCAAGAGTTTGAGTACACCAGTTTAAGGGCCTCGGAGATACATTATCTTGCTTGTCTTTTGGTTCGCCGGACGAATTGGAATCCTGCGCAATCTTTGTTTGTTAATTTGTTTTCGCGACCTGACAGCGTGGTCCCGGGATTTAATGGGTACAAACGACCTGTCAGCGCAATTTACCGGCTTTTTCTTGATATAGAGAGCTGCAGGTTGTCGATATTAAATCGCGCTTGCTTCGATGGTCTTAATTTAATCGCCAGCGCCGCGATTCAGGGCTAAACACCATGAATGGTCACAAAAGGTCG
>DATFMK010000093.1:0-5150 GCA_035267005.1 Balneolales bacterium | reverse complement strand
GACCCTTTCAGGCTCGCATTTGGCTTCTATTTTCTTTCATAGGGCTTGACCGGAGCTATTCATGTTTTATCCATTCGGGATTAATCTCAAATAGCTTTTTTAACTTATTTGGAATTATTGAATAGAAATAAAGGAAATGGTCACGAGTTACAAACTCACGACAAATCTATAATGGTGGCCGACAACAGACCACCGATTACAGATATCCGAACCATTGTATTATCCCCGGAACTTGTTCATAAAATCTCTATTTTCAATCTGTATTCAATAAACATCCGCGAAAATCCGCGTCGTCTGCGTCATCTGCGTTCCATATTTTAAAACTTCTCCTAAAAATGACCTATCTTTCGACGTAATCTTTAGAATAAATGATATCGAAACTAAGTGAAGTCAATAAAATTTAAGATGATTGCCCGTACTTTGTTCGGACTCGAGCAGGTTCTTGCTGATGAATTGCGGGCGTTAGGCGCTGAAGAAATCCAGATTTTAAACCGGGCCGTTCAGTTCAGTGGCGACATGGCGCTGATGTATGAAGCAAATCTGTGTCTACGATCCGCTTTAAGCATTCTTTGTCCTTTAGTCACGTTTAAAGCTACGAACGAAGACATGCTGTATCTCAAAATTCGTAAAATCAACTGGAAACAATTCCTGAATGAAGATAATACACTTGCCATAGACAGCTCTGTTCATTCATCGTATTTCACTCATTCTCATTATGTCGCTTTACGGGCAAAAGATGCTATTGTAGATCAATTCCGGGAGAAAACAGGCGTTCGTCCTTCCGTAGATACCGAAAATCCCGATCTTCGCCTAAATCTGCATATCTCCGATGATACAGTAACCCTTTCTCTTGATAGCTCGGGCGATTCATTACATCGGCGAGGGTATCGCAAGGTCACTAATATCGCCCCGATAAATGAAGTGCTGGCAGCCGGATTGGTATTATTATCAGATTGGGACGGCCGGAGTCCTTTCATCGATCCCATGTGCGGTTCGGGGACCATCGCTATCGAAGCCGCTTTATACGCATTGAATATTCCACCCGGATCTCTTCGTAAAAAATTCGGTTTTATGAGCTGGAAAACGTTTAATAGGGAGCTCTGGAACGCGGTAAAAAACAAAGCACTCTCACGTATTAAAACATCGGATTTTGAATTCCTCGCCGCGGATATATCGGGTAAATCACTAAATATCGCCAAAGAAAATATTGACGCCGCCGGATTAGCCGACAAGATCATACTCATCAAAAAACCATTCCAAAAATTGACGCCGCCACGTGGAAAAGGAGGGATCATTATTATGAATCCACCATATGGAGAGCGTATGCAGAAAAAGGAGATCAACGATTTTTATAAGAGTATTGGTGATCAATTAAAAAGCAATTATCCCGGTTATACCGCCTGGATACTGAGCGCTAACCAACAAGCTTTGAAGCATGTCGGACTTCGGACCTCAAAAAAGATCACCCTTTATAATGGACCGCTGGAGTGCCGGTTTCAAAAGTATGAGTTGTACGAGGGAAGTAAGAAACATAAACACAAAGAATAGAGAGAACCTGGATAGTATGGATGACGCTGATTTGACAGCATTTAGAAAATTGTATGAACAACATATATACATTTGCTTATCAGATAATTAAAAATAATCTGTAAAGATAGAACTGATTTCAAACAGAAACTCCTAATAAATTATTTTAAATCAGCTTGTCTTTATTTGTTGGAAAAAGATGGAAATTATAAGTACAATGCGTTAGCATCTGCCGGTCATTTTTGAGGTGTCATGAGATAGATACTTTCGGATATCATTGCAAGAGTCTCTATCCTGGTAGTGAGGTTCCTAAGAAATTTTATCATGGTATTCCTTATTTTCTAATGGTGGTTCATGCTGATTAAAATACTTATACTTAAACAGAACCATATGATTTGATTATGAAATCCTTTCCTAAAATTATAATCCCAATTTTTCTTTTGTTTTTAATAGCCATCCCTGTCACGGGTTGTTTGGCACAATCACAAACCTCATCAAAAGATCCTGTCGAAGCGCTTCTGAAGAAGATGACGTTGAATGAGAAATTAACACTTATCGAAGGTGAAATGGATCCTTCCTCTAACCGTCAATATCAGGCCGGCTACCTTCCCGGTATTCCACGGCTTGGGATTCCACCTGGGGGCGTGCGTTCAACACGTTTGGTGAAGATCCGCTGCTTACAGGACTGACCGGTGCTGCCGAGATTAAAGGTATTCAAAGTCAGAGTATCATGGCTCAGGTTAAACATTTTATCGCTTATAACGGCTCAAGTAATGACAGGGTTGATCAACGTGCTTTACATGAAATTTACCTGCAGCCATTCGCGGATGCGGTTGATGCCGGAGTGGCTTCAATCATGAGCTCCTATAATAAAGTCAATGGATTTTACGCATCCAACAATGCTCATAATTTGATCGATATTCTGCGTAATGAACTCGGATTCAAAGGCTGGGTCGATTCGGACTGGGGAGCCAATCACGGAACAACATTTTTCGATGCAGGATTAGATATGGAGATGCCCGGCGGGGGATTTCCAGGTAACGTTATACCCGCCTATTTTTCAAAAAAAGCTATAAAAAAAGCAATCGCTGATGGTACCATTCAGATATCAGCCATAAATAATGCGGTAAAACATGTCCTTAACGAGTATGAACGTTTCGGTCTGCTTAACGGAAAATCTAAACACGGCATAACTCCGGAACCCGTTAAAGCCGATGAAAAAGTCGTTTTGAAAACGGGTGAAGATGCCGCTACATTGTTGAAAAACAAGGATCACATCTTACCGCTTACCAATAAAGATCTGCATTCATTGGTTTTCATCGGACCGGGAGCTGGTCAGACCATCGCTACGGCTGGCGGCGGGGAGAAATCTGCCGGTTTGGCTTCGAAACAAATTGGTACGTATCAGGTACTTCGTAAGGAAGAAAAGCACAATCGAAGGGCTCATATAAGTTACAAAGTTGGAATTGATATGACAGGTACTCCTGTTCCGGCTTCTGGTTTCTCCCATAATTCGAAACACGGTTTGATTCGTACAGATTTAAAAACGAATCATACAAAGATCGTATCCCAAATCAACAATACAACGACAAAAGGCGACGCCCTGCGTGCCGGTTCCTCATATCAATGGAAAGGTTCATTAACCGTTTCAAAAACGGGCACTTATTGGATAAATATTCAGTCCCTGGGCGCCACCGCAAGAGTTAATCTGGATGGAAAACTCATCGGCTGCAGTGGTTGTGGTTTTGGAAATAATCCCGTTCCCCGTTACGGAGCGGTTCATCCGGGAGATAATGGTGTACTGCCTACCACAGATGGACTCAATAACACACGAATCCGAGTCAAACTTACGGCCGGTTCTCACCCTATAATGATAAAAGAAAAGGCTGATGTTTCGGATCGTCCGGTTCAGGTACGTTTGAATTGGGTAACGCCGGCTCAAACCGCATCCAATTTCAAAGCTGCTGTTAAAGCGGCTCGCTCAGCTTCGACGGCCATTGTATTCGCATGGAGTACCGGGTCCCTCGCTCATCCCTTACCCGATCATCAGGATTCTTTGATAGAGTCGGTTGCATCGGTTAATCCCAATACGATTGTAGTACTCAACAATAGCAATCCACTGGCCATGCCTTGGTTAGACAGAGTAAAGGCGGTTCTGGACATGTGGTATCCGGGGGATGTCGGTGGTTACGCGACTGCGAA
This sequence comes from Balneolales bacterium, assembly GCA_035267005.1. Classification (GTDB taxonomy): domain Bacteria; phylum Bacteroidota; class Rhodothermia; order Balneolales; family DATFMH01; genus DATFMH01. The sequence goes on along the minus strand of DATFMK010000093.1, from coordinate 1,421 downwards.
CGTACTACTTGGAAAAGTCAATCCGGCTGGCCGGCTGCCCTTTACCTGGCCAAAGCGTCTTAATCAGGGTCCGGCCAATCAACCGAAAATGCATCCCGAACGAACTTCCGCCGGAGTAGACAGTAATGGGAAATTATGTAAAAAGGGTGGAGCCGGACCTTTTGCCGGAAATTCCGGGTGTGTCACAACCTATTCGGAGGGTATCTTTGTGGGCTATCGTTACTACGATAAACACCACGAAAAACCATTGTTCCCGTTTGGCCACGGACTTTCCTACACGAAATTTCGCTATTCCAAACTTAATATAAAACATGAAAGTAATGGAGATTTAGCGGTCACTTTACATATCACTAATACGGGTAAACGAAGTGGCGATGAAGTTCCGCAAGTGTATTTGGGATCCCCTAAAAATCCGCCCAAAGGCGTACCTTTCGCAATGAAAGCTTTAGCAGCCTATAAACGGATCACTGTTCCCGCAGGTAAAACGGTAATGGTGAAAATGGAAGTCCCATATCGGCAATTACAATACTGGTCAACTAAAAGTGGCTGGTCGACGGCAACCGGAGAACGAACGGTATATATCGGATCTTCAGAACATAACATGCGACTTTCACAAAGTGTGAAAATCAATAAGTAATAATGATCCTTACTTGTTATTGAAAGTCACTCTCACAACACACTTTTCCATCTTTTTTGGGGAAAAGTGTGTTTACGAATGTTGTCGTCGGTCGGGCTGTGAAAATAACTTTGCTATAATGAGGTTACCTTACTTTTTTAGGTGTTATACAATTATTTATAATAGTCTGTTACATATCAATTTTTCTCTTCTTGATATCTAAGAAAAAAAAACAAATTATATACGCTGATAAAGTCGATTACCAAATGTCCCCCTATTGTTAGGGAGAGCTTGTCCCGCATACTTTCGGTAATTAAGGGGGATAAGAAAACGTGGTTTCGCGAAGCACCTAAATTATTTAAGGTAATTGAATTTGATTTATAGTTTTTTCATAGGCTCCGTGGTCTGTGGTCTTTCACTGTACGGTCCTTTTATATTACTTTCTATTTCTACATCGGTAATACATGGTAAACAAAAGCAGCCAGACCGGCGCCTACTATCGGACCAAACACCGGTATCCATGAATACGCCCAATCGCTGTCTCTTTTGTGATGAACCGGTAAAAGGGCATGCATGATCCGTGGTCCCAGGTCGCGTGCCGGATTGATGGCATATCCGGTTGTTCCACCAAGCGATAATCCTATCGCGAACACCAATAAACCAACCGGTAACGCGCTTATAGCACCAAGGCCGACATTGGGTGCCGCCAAATAAAGGACCCCCAAAACCAAAATAAAAGTACCAATAACCTCGGAAACAAAATTACTAAAATAGTCCCGAATATTTGGCGTTGTACAAAAAACAG
>DATFMK010000092.1:0-3715 GCA_035267005.1 Balneolales bacterium | reverse complement strand
GGCTGGCAATTATCTCGCTCCTTTGTTAAAAACCTACCTGGAATTTAGAAATGTTACCGATATAGACTGGATAACCTTAAGACCTAAACAGGGATTGAGTCGCTTTGAGAAGTCAAAGCTTAATGAACTTATCGCACCCCATACAAAAGTCATACTTATTGACGATTACGCAAATACCGGAAATACTTTTCACATGCTGGAACGGATCGTTTGGTCAATCGGAGTTCCATCCGAACATATAATTATGATGGCCCCGATCCATCCGGTTGTAATCGCCCGACAGCCCAAAACCCATAACTATGCTGATTTTTTAACGAAATCTGATAAAACAACGATTATTCCGCTCTATCAAAATGACCTCTATATTACACAACAAATGCTACCCGGCAAGACAGAAAAATTGTTAAAGGAGTTTTTATCAACAGAACATTATGAGCAAATTACGCTAAAAGAGAATCGGGATACGCAGTTTGCAAATAAAGAGTTAAGAAGCCATTATTCCGATAGTTTTCAAGTGCGATTAAAACGCGTTTATCAACTCGAACTCAAAAAACGAAATGGCGAAAAAGTATTCAAGAAGATATTGGCCAAAAGCGTGGGGACAGGCTGGTATGGCTATCACGCTTATTTAGCGGGAAAAAGTTTAAGTGCGTATGTACCTAATGTAATCGGACTCCGCAATGGCATACTTTTTATGGAATGGCTTGATGGGGAACCCGTGACCCCAGATTATATCTCGACTGATCTGATTCACCGGATGTCATCTTATCTGGCACAACGTTCGAAAACCCTGATTTTGAATGAAGACCCACGGTCCGACCGGGCTTATCTTGGCTGGGGCTGGCTTGAGATTCTCAGCATTTTACGAAGTATTTACCACCATCTTTTGGGATACTTGAAGTACGACGCATTATTGGGAGATTTAAAGCAGGCACTGCATTCAAAACCAATTCTTGTTGACGGGCGAATGCGTCCCGAAGAATGGCTCATAACCAATCAAACCGCGGATTTCCCGGATCATAACCGATATTTCAAAGTCGATTTTGAACATCACAATTTCGGAGCACCCGAACTGGATGTCGTTGATCCCGCTTATGATCTCGCAATCACCTCTTTCGAATTTAAACTCAATGAGGAGCAGGAATCCGAACTGATTTCCGGTTATATAGGTGAAAGCGGTGATCAACAAACGCTTACGGAAAGAATATTTTTGTATAAGTTGCTGTATGCCAAAGCAGAAACTGATCGATTACATCACCGGATTAAAGATATCGCAAATAAAGAAGAGCTTAAAAGCGTGATCAACCGCATTCAATGGAGCTGGGATTTTAGGGTCTTCACTATGAATAATTTTACAGCATCTTTACTAAATAACCGGGAATATAAAACGAAAAACCAGGGTATCTTTTTTCTGGATATTGATGGCGTTTTTGATACTGAGATTCTTGGATTTCCTCATACTACGATAAGCGGATTAAAAGCCATTTCCCTTTTGCGTTCGAATGATTTTATGATCATACCCAATACGGGACGCAGTGGCTTAAATGTACAAAATTATTGTGATAATTACGATTTTGAATGGGGCATTGGCGAATACGGAAGTGTTATTATCGATCATACACACCAAAAAGAAATTCCCCTCGTATCCACTGAAGGAGCTCAAGAAATTTCTCGCTTGAGAAATATACTGCAGGAAAATCAGGAGATATTCATCGACTCCAATTACCATTATACTATTCGTGCCTTTAGATTTAAGAATTCCCAGAATCAGGGATTAAGTAAAAAAGAAGCGGAATCTATTCTAAAGGAACATGAACTGAAAAACATCAGGATCATAACCCGAAATTCGGATACCTACTTTGTCGATAAAAATTGTAATAAAGGCACGGCTGTCGATTATTTGAAAAATTATTGGGATTATACAGCCGAATCGTTATTTGCAGTCGGTGATTCTGATGATGACATTCCTATGCTTGAAAAGGTTTCCTATGCGTTCGCACCCAGAAATTGCAGTGATAATCTCAGGAAATTATCAAAACGCTTGTCATGTCGCATTGTATCCCAGCCGAAACAGCGGGGACTTTTGCAAATTGCCAGGAAAGCATCCCTCATTCACAATTCAAATCATGAGATACAAGAAAACACAATGTCCATTTTTAACACATTCGATGAGCAATCACTCGAATATTTAATGACAAAACTCCTAACCATCGCGGAAGCTCCCCGCTATAAAAGGCTTATCTCGCTTTTTATATAAAGACTGAATATTTGTTAAGAAAATGAAATGGGCCCCACTTTTAAAAGTGGGGCCCATCTTTTTTAGATTATTTGCTGAAATTGTTATTAACGATATACGGGATAGTCAAAAAATAATATGAGTCAATAAAATCGAATAATATTACTCCATTCCAGCTTCTTTTTGATTGCAGGTGCTGCTTAGATGTCCTTTCATTAACTCCATTAGGTCCAGCTGCTAAAGTTATAGGTAATGCCCATGGTCTGATTTTTAATAGATCCTCAGCACTATTTACGTCTGTAAGGCCGACCGCTGAACAAAAACATAAGTTTAATGAGTCCCGTTGGAATGCGAATTTGTCAAAAAAGTAATTCACGTGATTCATTTTATCATCCCTGCACCATTCAATTGAATCGCTAGGAACATAATAGTTGTCTTGGACATTATATTGAATTCCGTTATTCTTCTTTGAGAAACTGGCATTATCTTCCCAATCGTTTACACTAAAACCAAAGTCATTACTATTTATAAATCTATTTATTAATACTATTTTACCTCTTGCTTCACCGATAGTTGGTATATGATCTGTTATTAAGAAATAATCTTTGTACGCATTATTATTGATATATGTTTGTACTAAATTGGCATAATCAATTGGATCCCAGTTTGATGATTCTTGCTTTAACTGCAATAAAATGGTTTCCGAGGGGTTTCCTTTTAGGAATTTTATAACCTCTTTAAGTACATCATTAAAAACCATAGGTAGTTCAAAGAAACCATGCCGTAATTTTAAATAGTCACCGGTACTTCTTTCCTTCGCTTCAGCTCGTATATCTAAAAACCTTACACCGTTTTCTAATTGTTCAGTAAGATCCCAATTCTGACATTGGGCAAATTTACCAATTGTTATATTTAAAGAGTCATCAATTAAACCCTTTATAAAGTCAGGGAGGTCGTCAAAGAAATGTTCAGAGATTTCAGTGGCACAAGAATCATGAGTGCCGGGTATCGACATATTTAACAATGAAGTATTATCTGGAATAGATTTCATCCATTTTTTCAAAGAAAAAGGAAATATTTTAAAAGTATTTACCTCATCACCCGAGTTTGACTGGAATACCGTATAATCTTGACTTTTTGATCCATCCAATTTATAGATTCTTTGAATATTGGAAAATGCGTCTTGCTGATCATTTTTAAAGCTTATTTTGTCTCCATTGCTCAATATAATATGCATTCTAAACCAGGCACTTTGAGCATTACTATTTAATTCTTCCCGCTCTTTTTTCGATTTATGCTTAGAAAGGGTGACACCATTAAAATTATGATCCGGCCTGCTGTTTCCATCCCAATCATAATTATCCGTTTCATCCACGGTAATTAATATGATGTCATTCTCAGTCTCATTGATAATTTCTAAAAAACTTGTTCTTGATCCCATATTATTTACTCTAAAGTTTATAATTGTTGTTATTGCCG
>DATFMK010000091.1:0-8752 GCA_035267005.1 Balneolales bacterium | reverse complement strand
CGTTGGGAATGCTAACTTTGAAACTCTGTTTCATATCCACTTTTGAAAGATCGCTCACCCCAAAAGCGGGTTTGAGATGACGCCTTTGCGTGATGTTTTTTTACCTCAACATCATCTTCACCCATTCGCGTCATTTCGACCGGAGGGAGAAATCTTCAAAGTAACATAGTCATTTCAAGACGCTGTTCTGTGATGATTTTATTTCGAACACACGTTAAGTAAGGATCGGTCAGTAGGATGAGGGAAAATGAACAATATGTCTTTGTGAGGAATGAACGGATGTGAGTGAGGTGACAATCTCTTGCCGTTGTTGGGGCTTATGGCTGTGGGTACGGAAGGGGATCGCCCCGAAAGCATGCGGGATTCCTAAAGTCACTTCGGCAAAAAGCGCCTCGCGATGACACTCATTATGTTTTATAATTACTGCATACTCGTTCCCAACGTCCCCGTTGGGAATGCTAACTTTGAAACTCTGTTTCATATCCACGTCTGGAAGATTGCTCACCCAAAAAGCGGGTTCGAGATGAAGCCTTTGTGTGATGTTTTTTAAACAGGAACATGATCTTCGCCCATTCGCGTCATTTCGACCGGAGGGAGAAATCTTCAAAGTAGAATAGTCATTTCAAGACGCTGTTTTGAGAAGATTTCATTTCGAACTCACGTTAATTTACAATAAGGTTTGTATTATTTCTTATTGGTTACGTGAATAATTCGGCAAAAAAGGGTTACAAAAATGAGCATTGCGCAAAGAGAAAATAGCTGAGATAAGCCATAAACTTATCTTAATTAGGTTATTGTAATTTGACACAATTTCGCACTTCAGTAAATCCATAATGTTACCAAAAAATTAAAATACAATAATCCTCATGAAAGGGCTCGGTTGATAAGTGTATTCATCGTGAAGAGTTTCATCAATAGTTCGAAATGAATCACCGTAATTTTCTTAAATACATCTTTAGAAGGTTTTGCAAAGCCTTCCTTCAGTTGTTTCCAAAGCTGAAAGGATATATAATAAGATGCATTTATTTTAATATTAGGAATTGTTTTTAGAAAAATTTATGACGTTATGTAGTAAAAATGGGTACAGATAAACGTCTTGAATTATCATAAGTATTTCAAACAATGTTCTATATCATCACAGTAGTTTCTCTTCTAAATTGATTCTATAAGAAAACAGTCTATCATAATAATAAGCCAAAATAATTCATAGGAAGGATATCAAGAGAGTTATGTAGGTAAAAAACAATGTGTGATGATGATTGTTAGGTTATAAATGGGATTTATCCGATGAATTGGATTATTAATTTCGTATCAATACGTGCGGAATTTTCAAATCTTTAAAGAAATTCGTTCAATCTGAGAAGTATTAAATAAATAATGCGTAATCAGAATAAGCGTTTTTGGTATAGAGTTACAATACTTTGATTATCAATTTGATAGCATTTAAAGATTTGTGTTTAGGAGGTATAGCATTGTCAGGTGGGTAAGTAGTTAAATCAATAAAGAATTTGTTTTAAAAAGGTGTAATCACTCTCATAAAAGTCCTGATACTTTAGGTGGTATGAAATTCTTCGCGAATTAACCGGATGTATTAAAGAGGAGCTATAAAAAAGGATCGTCAGATTTATTCAAATTTAAAAAATGTACCTATGAAAACATCAGGGGAAAAAATAAATAATCCATTTCATCCAGACTATAATGAGCAGGATCCGGTATTTATTACGAATAATATGAGGATGAAGAATATTTATTCGAAGATCGATATTATCGCGCGGTCCAATGTATCCGTTATTATTACTGGTGAAAGTGGTACGGGAAAAGAGGTGATTGCCCAGTTAATTCACAATAAAAGTGTGCGGACGGAACAACCTTTTGTAGCTCTTAACTGTGGTGCTTTACCCCGCGATCTGGTGGAAAGTGAATTGTTTGGTCATGAAAAGGGAGCATTCACCGGTGCGGTGAACAAGAAAAAAGGCTGCTTCGAACAAGCCGATCAAGGGACCATGTTTTTTGATGAAATCGCCGAAATGCCGCTCGATATGCAGGTGAAATTGCTGCGTGCTGTTGAACAGCGCTCCTTCAGGCGTGTCGGCGGTGATCATGAAGTTCAGGTTGATGTCAGGATTATCTCAGCAACCAATAAAGTATTTCCGGATGTGATTACCCAAGGTGGTTTTCGAGAAGATTTGTATTATCGCCTGGGGGTTGTAGAGTTGGACATTCCACCGCTTCGGGAAAGAATTGACGATATCCAACTCTTATCCAATTATTTTCTGACTTATTTCAGCGAAAAATACAAATGTGGTAAAAAGGAATTAACCCGTAATACACTCGATGTTCTGTGCGGATATGGCTGGCCCGGAAATGTAAGAGAATTAAAAAATATTATGGAACGTTTGACCATCTTGTGTCCGCAGGATAAAATCACTCCCGAAGATCTGCCAACCAAAATTTGTGAATCAGAACCTATTCCTTTCTATGATGACCGGATGATCATTCCCATTGGTACTCCACTCGAAGAAGTCGAGAAAACGATGATTTTTCGCACGCTTGAGAAAGTTGAAAATAATAAAACGAAAGCGGCAAAGTTACTGGGTTTTAGCAGAAAGACACTGCATAACAAGCTGGAAAAATTCAATATAGGATGAAAATTTTATGATCCTTGGATGATCCAAATCCATCATATATTGAAAAAGCGGATAGATTAATCTATTGGTTCCTATCCGCTTTTTTTATTTAAAGATATAAGCGGGTTTCATTCTTGGGCGAGATATTTCACTAAATGATTAGTGAAATACATCCTGTTTGACAGCCTGAAGCAGTGGATCCTTTTGTCCTGCAGGATTATTAGCGAAAAAGCCACCACCCAGTTCCCAAATAATAAGTCCGCCAATCTTTTTGTTACGGACATAATCCACTTTGGCCTTGATCGACTGTTCGTTGTCGAAAGAAACAAATTGTTTGGTGGATGAGTTGTTTATACTGAAATAAGCGGATTCAGCTTTGGAATCCCACTGTGCTGTGGCAGCGGGGTAATCATTGATAATCGTATAATACGGAACATTTGCTTTGACCGTTGGAGCCGTCGTCCAGCTTTCCAAAGGTTTGGTTACACCAGTCCATATATAACCATAGAAATCAATTCCAATTCCGAGTTTGGAAGCTTTCACCCCTCCTTTTATAAATTCATCAACCGTCTGATTGGCAGATGGAAGCGGATTTCCGTTGCTTTTAAAGGTCACGCCGCCATTATAAACGGGCGAGTTAAACCAAGTAACCCACCCCGGCCATGCACCACTGTAATCGTATGTCATTAAGTTTATCTGATCGAAATAATCCTGTAAATTTGCGTACATTGAAGGTTGCCATTGGGTGGCTGCTGTGAGCATCGGTTTGTTGAGCATGGGTGTTTTAATGGATTGCAATGCGCTATATAAAGCTTTAACAAAGGCGGTATAATTTTGTACATCACTGCTGTTGATTGGTTCCATATCCAGGTCAATTCCGTCGAACTTCCATGTTTTCAGTAATCCAACAAGATTATTGATAAAAGTCTGCCGGTTAGCAGGCTGAATACTGGAGCTAAATCCCGGATGCGTTCCCCATCCTCCAACTGTAAATAAAATGGGCTTTTTGGCTTTATGTGCCGCTGTCACGATCGTGTCTAATCGACTGGGACTGAATGTATCATAGGGAGCAATCGGACTCAAACTTCCATCATTGTTGGGGGTGGTTGAAAAGTAAATTAATTGTGTAAAGGCATTCCAATCGATTTCATTGGTGTGAACATTACCCCAGTTTCCACCTGGTGGGGCATAGTGATTCCACGCACCCAAATAGGCGCTTACCCACATATTCCCTGATGTTTGCGATTTGGGTATAATCGGTTTGATAATTTGATCATTACAAGCCGCTAACAACAAACAGAGGCTTAGTATTTTTATCCATTTAATTCGATGCATAAATAACTATCATTCTATATTTTAATTCAATATTCACTAACGATAAATCGATATAAACAGCAAGATTACTATTGAGACGGGTACATATAAACACTTGACTTCACAACTTTCATCAAACTGTCTTGTTTCCCGACTGGAGCTGATTTGAAATAAGACGCTCCGATTTCCCAAAGAAAAACCCCACCTAATTTTTTTTCACGGGCATAACGAACCTTGGCTTTAACCGTCTGTCTCCCATCATAAGTAATAAATAATTTATCGTTGTGATTATTGATAGATAAGTAGGAAGATTTTGCTTTTTGATCCCATCGATATCGATCCGGTTGAAAATATTCATTCATTATGGTGGAATAAGGAACATTATCCGTAACTTTGGGCGCAATAAAGGTCCAGCCTTTGTTGGGGCGACTTACGCCGTTCCAAACATAACCGTAAAAATCAATACCGATACCTACTTTGTCGGCTGGGACACCGGCATCTATAAAATCAGTAACCATTTGATTAACAGATGGGAGAGGCCTGTTGGTCCCCGGAAAGGTATGTCCGGCATCATAAATAGCTGAATTATACCAGCTTACCCATCCGCGCCACGCTCCGCTTAAATCGTAGGTCATTAAATTCACCTGATCGAAATACGGATATAGTTTCGCAAACATCTTAGGCTGCCATTTTGTAGCCACGGTTAATATAGGCTTCTTACCATTAGATAACGTGATTTGGTTAAGAGCAGCCGATAACTCTTTCACAAAAACAGTGAAGTCGTTTACATCATCATTTTGAATGGGTTCCATATCCAGATCAATGCCATCAAAATGCCAATAGGTGATTAGCTGAATCAAATTCTTGATAAACTCAGCCCGGTATTCACTGGAAATGGCTTGATGGAAATTATCATAATTGCCCCAGCCTCCTATGGAAATGAGTACGGGTTTGCCATTATGCCGGGCCGCCGTAGTTATGGCAAGCACTCTATCCGGATTGACATTTTCATACGGTTTGATCTCCTTTAACAGTCCGCCGGGCATTACCGGAAGAGCAAAGTAGATCAATTGGGTAAAGGCATTCCAATCGATGGCACTGGTGGGTAAATCTCCCCAATTACCACCGGGCGGAGCAAAATGATTCCAGGAAGCCAGATAAGCTGAAACCCATAATTTAGAATAGGCAGCCGGTTTTTTGGATTTATCCGGATTCGGTTGCGCAAGAATAGGTTTACATTGTATGCTCAACAAAAGGAATAGTGTAAACATCAGGGATAGTACCTGCTGAATTCCTGTTACTGGTAAATGAGAACTCCTTGGATTTTGCATGTGACCTTATTCATTGTGTTAGAACACGTTGGTTAGATTATGGGCTCTTTTACCTCTATTGCTATAATTTCAAAGAACTTAAACAAAATATTAGTTGAATTGCCTTAATCTAATATTTTCTAATGTTAGCATAATTCGTATGTGGTAAAAGAGCATATTTGTTGGTAAATCGTATATGAAAGTGGTAGAATCTGAGTCGATATAATGGTGTTAAAAATTGTTTCATAACTTGTTAAAAATAAGGATGAACCAATCATTTTTAATCTAAAAATGAATTTTGATATGTAAGTGTCTTATCCATATAAACTATGATTGGTTACGGAAAAAGATTGATATCCATCTGATGTTGAACTCACCTCCTCGGTGTAGACATGGAAAAGCTGAACACTCGCTCCGTGCCGTTTGGCGATCAATTCAATACGTTCAAAAACAATCGGTTTAATAGTTTCTGTTGTAATCAGAATTTGATTAATATTGTAGGTCTTTAACAATCGCGGCAGCTTCCAGTGCCCGCCGAAAATGGGATATCCATCAGCCAGGTGACCTTCCAGCTCCGGGTTATCATCCATAAATCCGATCGGAGTTACCTGATTGGATAAACTGGTTAGCATATTGTGAAGCGCTAAAATCCCCTTTTTATCCGCTCCATATATCAAAACCCGCTTTTTTTGTCCCGTCCTATACCGCTCAAATAAGTAATTTAAAACGGGGTGTGCGATACGTAACCCGATGACGAGGGTTATCATGAAATAAAAATCGAGCAGCCAAAACGAAAGGATCCCATATTGTGATGTATTTAAATTAAATGTTATAGTTACCATCAAACTCGCGAAAACAGCGATAGAAATCTTTCTTAAAAGTTGCAGGATATCCCCGATTCCGAATTGCTTGATAGATTCTTTATAAAGTCCCATTGTTGAGAGGAATACAATTTGTATCAGACAGATAATGACCATTTCCGATTGAAAGTGATATAGGGGAAAATCTCCGGACCCATTGACCAAAATATAAGCTCCGACAAAAGATATCCAGACAAATAAAATATCCAGCAGGTGATTGATTATGCGATGTTTTATCAATAATTCCTCAAGTAATGGAATGAAGAAACCGTTACGCAGGATAGAGACTTCACGATATTTGAGTTTGTGAATACCGATTAACGTAAAAGTTAATAAGAAGAAGGAGATCACCAGACTTATTTGACGGGATTGAAAATAGGCTATGAGTATAGCTCCCGTGCCGTAGACCAGCGAGACAAGATACATAACCATAACAGTGCCTTTATGAGAAAATCCGCGTGTTAACAGCTGATGATGAATATGCGATTTGTCCGGCAGGAAAATATTATGCAGGGTTTCTCGTAATGTAGGCGCTTTTTTCTTCTGAAGGCTTTCGGGTAAATAAGATTTTATAAATCTGCGGAACATCGATACTAAGGTATCCAATACGGGTAAACCGAGCGCTAAAATCGGTATAAAAAGGGAATATACGGTGGTTGATTTTGAGAAGTGTTCAATGGAAAATAAGGCAAGTAGCAACCCGATAAATAAGCTTCCGGAATCCCCAAGGAATATTTTTGCCGGATGAAAATTATATTTCAGGAAGCCTAAAATGGAACCCATAAATAAAAGCATGATGATTGATGACAGGTAATCCCCTTTAATGACGGATATGATACTAATTGTTATGGCAGCGATAGTTGCAATACCCGCGGCTAATCCGTCTAATCCATCAATCAGGTTGAAAGCATTGGTGATGCCGATAATCCAGATAATGGTTAATGGGTAATTTAAAAGGAATTGGAAAGCACCCAGATCTATTGGAATAATAGCATTATTTAGCTGAAAGCCGGCCAGGTATAATAATGTTGCGGCAAACCACTGAACGAGAAATTTTAAACCGGGTTTTAATGCGTGGATATCATCCCATATTCCAAGTAAAAAGACGGTTAGAAATGAGATACAAACCAGAAAAAAAAAGATTGGATTTTGAGTGATAAGAACGTGAAAGGGCGGATATTCAAAAAATAATAATATCAGACTTATTGAAAAACTTATAAAGATTGCCAACCCCCCCATTCTTGGCATGATCTTTTTGTGAATTTTTCGTTGATCCGGCTTGTCTGTCGCCCCAACTCGAAAGGCCAGTTGCATTACCAGAGGTGTCGATAGAAAAGACAACAAAACAGACAAAATGAATATGGATGATATGAGATTCATTATTCTGGTAGATTCGTTGGTGTTGTAGTTGTCATAAAACGGAAATTGCAGTTTAACCCAAATTATTCAAGTAACTAATTAGAAGTAATACATATCTTATTGTAAATTAAATAGCTTATAAAAAATAAACCGATCCTCGATTTTAAGGATGCTAAAAAAGCTGCGAAATTTGTCCGTGCTCTGCGTTGCGATTAAAGATGCTTTATCAAGGCACCGGAGTGCCTCTCATGCGCATTTTTATCCCGAAAACTTTCGGGACATGACTAAATTTTTTAGTGAATAATCCGGGTTAACCATCCATAGCTATATCCTTTTAAATGATTACTGAAATGGAAAATTGTTGAAATTGATGTAAAGAATTCGCTTTGGGCGATAATGCGTAATCTAAGTGCAATGATCGAAAATTTATCCCGAATCCTACTGTGAATCCCTGAAAATTTGGGCTGTATATGTAACCGGTTCGCAGCCCTATTTGATGAATGGGTAAAACTTCTAATCCTGCTTTATACCAAATACCTTTTATGCCGAATATTTTCTCATTTGATGCGCTCAGATTGACATACGGTCGGCTGTATAAAGAGGTATATGGATAATGCATGGATATTCCAAGCGCCAGAGTCTGATGTCGCTGTACAACATTTATTTTTTGGGTACTGTAATCATCGACGTACTCTAAATTGTTCCCAATGCCGTTAAGTGCTATTCCATATTCGATGGCGGGTGTCGGTGAATAAAATAACCCGAATCCCACCGAAGCTGTGGTTTCGTGACTTTTAGGAAGGGTGGTTCGTTTTATAGTCCCGTCACTGACCTGGAAAAGTGCACCAATGGATAAATTGCTAAGCACCAACATACTATAACCCATCGTAATATCCATTTGATGAAAACGGATATCGGAGGGAACCCTTGAAAAAAAGCCCAGTCCTTTTTCTAAACCTCGATAACCGGAATTACGTAGAGATAAACCAAGAGCAAACGTTTGACGATGGGTGTTAATGAGTAGCGATGAAAAGTTAACATACCTCACGGCATTAGATGCATCGTAATAGTGATCAAAAGTGATTGAGCGAGGCCGGCGTAAAAAAGAAAGCGTTGCCGGATTGGAATACATGCTTGCTGTTGAGTGTGCCAGGGTAACTCCGCTCATACCGAGTCCGTTAGCATAAACATCTGATGTGTAAGAACTTCGATGCTCATAAATAACCAACGTAGAATCGAGCTGGGCAAAAAGCGATTGTGTCTGAAGCATGCAGATGAGACC
>DATFMK010000090.1:0-3414 GCA_035267005.1 Balneolales bacterium | reverse complement strand
AAGGCCAATATGGAACTAATTGGCGTAACTCCCGAATTGAATATTTATGATGAGAAGTGGCCTATCCGAACCAATCTGAGGCAATATCCACCGGCTAAATTTGTGTTCAATTCAGAACAGAGAAGAGGAATGGCCGTGGATTCGATGGTATCGGAAGGATGCATCATTTCGGGCGCTTACGTTGAAAACTCACTTCTTTTTACTAAAGTGAGGGTGGAGGATTATACGAGAGTTGAAAAATCGGTTATTTTGCCAGATACCGTTATCGGACCAAACTCTCGCATTTCAGGTGCCGTGATTGATAAAGGCTGTATCATACCTGAAGGTACTGTCATAGGAGAAGATCTGGAACAGGATAAAGAAAATTTCTTTGTGAGTCCGGAAGGTATCGTATTAGTGACTCCTGAAATGCTGAAAAAAGCCAATTACCAAGTACAAGTGGCTTGATTCGAATGATTTAAATTGATAGGAATAAACAACCCAAACCGTTTTTCTTATCCTTGCTGCCTTTGCCTAAGTTGGGATGACCCAATTTGATATACCACCATATCAGAAAGGCCGAATCCCCATGGCGAGGCAGCTTTTTTTCAATGAGCAATGAGCAGAATAATATTGATTTTGTAAAAATCGATATTTCCCCTAAATAAAAGATATTACAATATTTACTTGACAACAGGTCGTGAATCCAACACCTTTTTTCACTTTTCACTTTTCACTTTTCACTTTTCACTGGAAAGAGTTCCGTGAATAAATGTTTCTGTTGAAATTTGGTCAGAGGATGAAATCGCTGGTTTAACTCCATAGGTCTTCGATAACTTAAGGAAATTTTGCAGTTCCGTATTATTGGGGAATATACTTTTAGAAACGACCAGTTTTTGTTTTCCAGTTAATTTAAGTAAGGCCGAAAACGCAGCGAGCAAATCGCTGGTATTAAAATTGCAATGACCATAAGAGTTCAATGCGATATTTTTATGCAGTGCTGTACTTCCTTCCTGTTCTATTTTTTTCTCATATAAGCGCTCATGAAAATAAGGTACGATTGGATCTCCCGTATTATGAATGGTTACCAAGGGTATTGTGAGTTTCCCGGTAGTCTGATAATCTGAGTTAATTTCATTCAAAGCCGTTGAATCAGCCCGAAATCGGGGAATCTGAGAATTAAGAACGATATCTTTTTGAGGTATACCGGTTCCGTGATAAAATATCCTCCTGTTATCGAATGGATATCCGCCTAATTTATTCACAGCGTCATTGGTTGCAAGGAGGTTATAGCGAAGCAATCCTAATACCGTTTGTTTTGCATCAGTCAGATTGTCAATAGGCACTTCAGCGACTTTTAGAAGGGGAAGTATTTTTCCATCAATCCGGGACTGAATTTCGGTTTTCATTCCACCATTGACCCAGGAAGTGATGAGGGAATCGGGCACACGGTCGGGAGTTCCGATATCTATATTGGGATAGAAGTAATGGAAGAGTACTTGAAAATTACCGAAATAATCCAGCTGTTTTTCAAAATCACCAACCGGACCGCATCCGGCAATACCACCGGTAAATGTATTGGGATATGTTTCAATCACTTTAGCGGTAATTAATCCACCTTCGGAAACTCCGACCAGATACACATGCTCGGTTTGTGGAAATTTGGCTTTAAACTGATCTGCAAGCTTTTTTATATCGGGCACAGCTGCCGGAACAACGAGTCCGTTGCCTGGATAGCTGGTCGTTGCGAATGCAAATCCCAGGCTGTTGATCAGATCGCCAATATAACGGCCGTCAATCTTATCATCTGGGATCGTTGGTCCGGGAGTGGTCGGATTTACATAACCGTGCGCGTATATAATCACATCTTTCCACGGACTGATCGGAACCGAATAATAATGTTCCGCCTGCACAGATGCCGTCGTGACAGGGTCGGTATTCGATTTTTTCAAGGAGGTCAAATCACGGCAAGTCACCAATATTAAAAAAGTGATCAGGAAAAAAGGAAATAAAAAGAGAAAAGGATGTATCAATCTGTAAAACTTAGTCATAGCACGAAATCTGTGTTTCAAATTACCAGTTATATAGATGATACAATGATCGATCCGAAAAATGGGTTATCTTCTTGAATTCTAATGAATATATCTGTTGATACATTTCGCATATATTTTTTTTATAAATGTCGGTAAATGTTTGGCTGGAAAGATCTGTTATACGAGTGATCCGATTTCTCTCCCGACTAATATATTGTCGATATCCCCTTTTAATTGTATTTTGAGCCATTCTAACGAAATTTGTGATGATATTTTATAATTCAGGATCAGGTTTTATGCAGATAAAGAATTGGTTTACCCATCGATATATTTTGAAGTTTGTTCGTTATTTCATAACAGCCGGAGTACTCTTGTTCAGTATCAATGTTTACGCTCAGCAAACATTACCCGTTTCCCGAACGCTACAAAACGCTTTTAAGAAAGGAACACGCACCGAAACCGGAGTGCCCGGTGCCCATTACTGGCAGAATCATGCTGATTACTCTATTCATATAAATTTTACTCCCAGTACAAGGGTGATCGCCGGTTCAGAACAGATTACGTATTCGAATAATAGTCCCGATACGCTCAGGAGAATCTGGTTTAAACTTTATCCCAATATTTACAAAAAGGGTGGTGTACGCAGCCAATCCATCAAGTCACAGGATGTGAGCCGAGGAGTTCAACTTCAGAATATTTCCATTGATGGAGTGGCTCAGGATGCCGGTATCGCACATATCCATGATACCAATATGTGGCTACCGGTAAAAGGGTTAGCTCCGGGTAAGAAAATGACATTTACGTTGCATTTCTCTTATGTGCTGAATAAGACCTCCCAAATCCGTACCGGTGAGATTGAGCCGGGTTCCTATTTCATAGCTTATTTCTATCCGACGATCGCTGTTTACGATGATATCGATGGCTGGAATAAGATCCCTTATACCGGTTTGCAAGAGTTTTACAATGATTTCAATAATTTTGATATTCACATTTCCGTACCCAAAAATTATGTGGTTTGGGCGACCGGAACCCTTCAAAATCCGGCAAAAGATCTTAATCCTAAATATGTGCAGCGGCTTAAAAAAGCGGAAAAGAATAATTCCGTTACGACCATTATCAGCCAATCCGATTTGAAGGACGGCAATATAACACTTCAAAATCCAACCAATACCTGGCATTATAAAGCGGATAATGTGACTGAATTCGTTTTTGCTACAAGTAATCATTATGTCTGGAAATCATCCAGTTTAGTGGTGGATCCCAAAACAGGACGACGGACCCGGGTTGATGCTGCGTTTAATCCGAAGCATAAAGATTATGATGATGTTGTCGATTTTGCCCGTAAGACAGTTAAAGCGATGAGTTACACCTTCCCCGCATGGCCTTATCCTTATCCCCACGA
>DATFMK010000089.1:0-2219 GCA_035267005.1 Balneolales bacterium | reverse complement strand
CTTCCGAATCTTTGGTAATCCAATTCAGTTGAAACAGAGTTTCAAAGTTAGCATTCCCAACGAGGACGTTGGGAACGAGTTTGCAAACATCATGAGTGTCATCGCGATGCGCTTTTTGCCGAAGTGACTTTAGGAATCCCGCATGCTTTCGGGGCGATCCCCTTCCGCAACCACAGCCATAAGCCCCAACAACGGCAAGGGATTGCCGTCTCACTCACTTCCGATCGAAATGACGCGAATGGGCGAAGATGATGTTCCTGTTAAAAAAACACCACGCAAAGGCGTCATCTTGAACCCACTTTTGGGGTGAGAGATCTTCCAGCCGTGGATATGAAACAGAATAGATCTATAATTATATCGAATTCACGTTAATCTAAACCATTTGATCTGCTTCGGCTAAGATCCCATAGCGGGGTCTCCAGTCTAACATCGCGATTGCTTTTTCATTACTACATCGATGAGACGGGGGACACGTTTTTTCATCCTGAGATAACTTCGGACTCACTCCTACAGAATCCGATAATTGCTGGATATAATATTTTTGAAGAATCGGTTCATCGCAAATATTGAATATTTGTCCCGATACCGGTTTTTCAAGCGCACGTACAAAGGCCTGTGCCATATCTTTTACGCTGATATAAGAGACATAATAATTACCATCACAGGGTATGGTATACTGACCATTTCTCAACTCATCAATCAATCGGTCCTGAAAGGTGTCCATCCCGGTGAAAACACCTCCACGAAGTATACTCCATTCAAGCTGATCTTTTGGGATTTCCCGGATCATGGATTCCATTTCAATTACCGGATCACAAACCGTTTTACGCTCACCGGAATCATCTAAAGGCGTTTCTTCGGTAATCCAATTTTTACCGTTACCGGGATAAGCCATTACGATACTTTGTTGCAGGTATTTTTTAACGCTGGCCGTAAGTGAGGCATTCAGAAGTCGCCGGGTGCCTTCCGTACGTAACCGGGTGTTGGTATCCCACGCCCCGGGCGCGGTGAAATCATCCGGTATGGCTGTCGCGATATGGATGACGGCATCATAGCCATTTAAAATTTCAGGTAATTTTTCATCCATACCCGCATCCAACAGATCGCAGGTTACGACTTCAACGTCTTCAGGTAACAGCAATTCCGCTTTTTGTATCGAACGGGTCAGAGCCAATATCTGGTGTCCCTTCTTTACTAATTCGGGAATCAGATTACGGCCCAGTACTCCTGTCGGACCGGCAATAGCAACTTTCATAATTTTTCTCTTTATATGCCAGGTGTATTCATTAAAACAGCTCTCCAACCATCCGGATCTTCAAAAGTGACTCCTTTATCTTTCCAATAGGGATTTTCCGGAGGAACGGGAGAATAGCCCATTTTTTTCATGTGATCAATTCTTTCGTTACAAATCGTTTTATCGGGAATATACAATACCAACAGATTATCCCGGGTTGGCGCCGGACACGGACTTCCAGCTTCATGTTCGGTAAACTCAAGATGACAGCTGGAATCCGGTAATTGTAACATCACACCGGAATAACCATTATGGTCTGTAAACGATCCAATTTCTTCAAAACCCAGTCCTTCTTGATAAAAACGCAAAATATCCGGCATCTTATCCGTCGGACGAGCTATGCGTATTTGTGTTACATTATTGGAATCTAATTTCATTTGTCTATCCGGTTTATGAGATCGAATATAGCAAAAACCCAGAAAGGAAATGACGTTTTTTACTTGAATATTAATTACAAAAAGACATTTGTTAACGAGAATTCATTGTAAAAGACCTTCAATGAATCGCTGTTAACCGGTTAAATTTATTTCATTACATTAGTCAAAAGTTTTGTTCATAGACTTCCAGCCTGTATAAAAATAGCAATGCAAGTATCAATTCACCCTTTTTTAAAAGTGGTATTAAGCTTTATTGAAGAGCCTGTCACCCTGTCGCAGATTTATCCGTGAAAGGGATAACTTGTCCCGAATCCTTTCGGAAGATTGAGAGGGGGTAAGCAGAGCGAAATTGCGCGAAGCATCTAAATTATTTAAGTCACCAAAACTCGATTTATGATTTTCACACAGGCTTTACTATTACTCGCTTAGTAAGCTTTTATAAACATGTTATTCAATTTCCTGCAATAAAACCGAATCTCCTTTATCATTAACCCGGATTATTCACCAAGAAATTTTGTCGTGATCAAGGCGAATTTAAAAATGTGCAT
>DATFMK010000088.1:0-7526 GCA_035267005.1 Balneolales bacterium | reverse complement strand
TTCATAATCATAGATACTGGCATTCACCCAGACTTTTGAGAGATTGGCAATTTTCAGGATATTTGTTCCCTCTTTAACGTGTGTTCCCTCGATGACATTCTTGTGAACCAATACCCCTGTTGCGGGAGATCGTAGCAGTATTGATTTCTTCACCTTACCGGACGTCTTCAAATTCTGAATGAACGATTCTGGCAGATCCCAGTAATCCAGACGTTTTTGTGCTGCTTCAAACAGCGTGTTTCCGCCATCTCTGATTGTTTTGAATGTACTGCTATCCAGTGCCTTGCGGGTATTCAGCGCCAGCAGGTATTCTTGTTGAGCTGTGACAAGATCCGGAGAATAGATCGATAACAAGGGTTCTCCTTTCCGGACCAATTGCCCCTCATAATTGGCGTATAGCTTTTCGACCCATCCCGAATATTTCAGGTTAACTGTATACAACCGGTTTTCATCATAGGTAATGGTTCCAACCGTCCGGATCGTTTTACTAAAATCACCTTTCTTAACCAGGGCGGTTTTAACGCCCATGTTTTGCACAGTCACCGGATCGATTTTTACGGTACCTTTCGAATCGGCGGGTGCTTCCCCTTCATAAACGGGAACGAGATCCATGCCCATTTTCGATTTACCGGGATGGTCGTAAATTTCGGAAGGATTCATAGGAGCCTTCCAATACAATACTTTTCGTCCATTTTGGATTGATCCCTTTTTTTCTTTCAAACTGACCTGTTCCTTTTTTCCATTCTTTTGATCCATTTTCATGGAATGGGTTCGGCTGCCGATCCAATAACCGACGGCTAGGGCCAGCAGTACAACCGGTAATAAGATGATTAATGTCTTCCGTCTCATTACGTTCTCCTGATTATTTATTTTAATTATTTGTTATTAATAGGTTTCTGCCCCTGTATCGGTTTGCAAATCAGCTATGGCGGTATGATAATCGGTCAGCGCGCGATAGTATTCGAGCTGAAAATTGAAAAGGCTCATCTCGTTGTTTAATAGCGTGAGAAAATCCACTTTATCATTTTGATAACCGGCCAATGCCGATTGAAGCGACTGCTTCGCCTGCGGTATAATCCCGGTCTTATATAACTCGATCCGCTGACGTGATTTCCGAAGCTGTGCCAGATTTTTCACGATATGATCCGCCACCGAATGACTGACCTGATCGTAGCGCTGAGCGATCATGGTCCGCGTATATTGCATCTCCTCGATATTTTTTTTCTGCTTTCGCTTGTAGTAGATGGGAATATTCACGCTGAATAAACCGGAGAGGAAATCGATACCACCGGAACCGTTCGACAAGACATTCCGCTGTGTATAAGCGATACCGATCTTGAAATCCGGTAATATCCCTTTCTGTGCCAATTCTACTTTTTTATCCGCTTGCGCCTCCATCACTTTCCAGGAATTCAGAAGCGGACGTTTTTCATTGGCAAGAGACAGCAAACGATTTGAAACGGTATCGATAGGGATTATCGCCGGCAAAACCGGTTCACCTAAAAAATGGTCGGGTTGTTGATTAACCAAAGTGTTCAGGTGCGACACGATAATATTTCGCTTCTGTTTCAAGGAAATTTCTTTATCGATGAGGCCAGACAATTCCAGTTGGGCACGAAGGACATCCTGCTGCAGGCCCTTGCCCACGCTGTACTTTGTCTCCGCAATCGTCACAAAATTCTTTAGGACCGACTGATTGTCACTGACCGTCTGCAGAGACCGGTCTACAAAGTATAACTCGAAATACGTCTTTTTAACTTCCCTGATCAGCTGATTTTTTAATTCCTGATATTGGGCATCCGCGATATGCTGTTGATCGCTGGCAATCTTTGATTCCAGGGACAATTTCCCCGGAAATGGGAGTGCCTGCATCAGGGAAACCTGCTTTCCGGTCATCGGTTCCTGATTGAACCGGAATGTGTTAACCGGTACATTAAGTAAATTGACACCCAGTACCGGATCGGGCAACGCTCCGGCCTGTGATATTTTCAAACCATACACATCCACCTGCGTATCCGCGGCTCTCAATTGTGGATTTTCAGATATCGCCCTTTCTATCAAATGTGACAGATCAAGCGATTTTTGGGGTGAAGATTGGGCCATGACAGAGATAAAGCTCACGAGCAGAATCCCTATCAAACCCACCATACGATAGATTTTCATAAATAATTACGAATTTTATGCTTTCAAATAGTTTTATCAATCAGGCCCTATCGGCCAGTAAAAATCTTTGACACAGAAGAGAAGAAACAGTTATCGCATATTTCTGTAAATTCAGAATTTTGATGCTGCTTGTTTTGTGTCATTGAATAGATACGTCAGGAATGGCGGACGAATCTCAAATCAGCAGGATGCTATTTTTCAGATAAAGTGGTTGTTTATCAGACGATTGGGTTGGAAGCTTATGTCTGAGAAATATTATATTTCGAGAATCAAAACGGGTTTCTTTTTTGAAATCAAATAGAAGATGTACCTTGAAATGTACATTTGATGCACTCAGGATCTCTGTATTAGAACGTACAGGTACCTGACAATTACACACCGTCAGATTGCTAAACTGTCCCTTACTCTTTTGATGATCTTTGTTCATACAACATGAAGCATCAGGCACCGACATTGTAGCCGGAACAATTGTTTTGGTCCCTGAATTCGAAGTCATCTGCATCTGACAATGATTTCTTACAAAACCACTGCCCGCAAACAATAACAAGGCCAAAAAGCTGCTAATTATGCGATATGTACGTTTATGACTCATGAAATGAAATATAGGTATTTCCCTGTTTAAATAGACAGAAATATTTTAACTTTTACATTATAAATATAAAACTATTTAGTAATATTAATTGTTATAAATATTCTGTTATAGAACTTAATAAATGGCTAACTAACAGTTACAGGTAAACATTTTTAAATTTAAATCATTAAAATGAACATGTATTAAGAAACCATATCAATCAATGGTTTCTGTAATTTTACATAGTCTGCAGAATTTGAATATAAAGGAGATACACATGAAATATTATTTCAGTAAGAAAGTCGATCTGGATTTCGACGAAGCAATCGAGAAAGTAACCAAAGAGCTCAAAGAAGAAGGATTTGGTGTTTTGACTGAAATCGATGTCAAAGCGACATTAAAGAAGAAATTAGACGTGGATTTTCAGAATTACCAGATATTAGGTGCCTGTAATCCTGGTTTTGCCTATAAAGCACTTCAGGCAGAAAATAAAATCGGGACCATGCTTCCTTGTAATGTGATCGTTCAGGAATTAGAAGACGGTTCTATAGAAGTGTCAGCTATCGACCCTGTCGCTTCTATGCAAGCCGTTGATAATGAACAGCTGCCAGAGGTCGCCAGTGAGGTTCGCAAAAAACTGAGCAAAGTAATCGAAAGTCTATAAGCTTGCATAAATAGACATAGAATTGACATGGGTCGGTGGGTAACCGGCCTTTTTTATGGTGATAAGATGTGGATAACTTTCAATATTATAAAAGGGTTCTCAGTAATTCTTAAACATTATATTTTTCTAATGAAGAAATTCTTCATCACAAAACCTTCTCTCAATTTTTATAAACCTGATTGATCCAATCTTAATTTTCCGATAGGTCGGAAAGCTGCAGAAAAAAAGCTATATTTTTTTACCCTGACTTCGGGATTCATTGATCCTGGCGTTTATAATATCCATATTTATAAACTATTGTTATTAAATGAGGTATCCCATACCATTAAATAACCTCATTTGCATAACATATCGGTGATCTGAACGTATTTTGCCTGTTCGACCCGTAAGGTCGAAATATACACAAACCTTAAATAGAGATTTTGTTTTAACAGTGACTTCCTACTAACCTGTTAACACGACAATTGCCAGGATAATAACCACAGCCACCTTTAATACGATACTTTTCCAGTGTGGCATAATGTAGATGATGTTAATAAAATGTTGATAACTTTTTTCAAATAACAATAATACAGACCAATGTCAAGTCTGTTAATGACTATTTAATAAAAATGAGACCTTTTTATCGGATTTGTTACAAGAAATAAAAAAAGGCGATACCCGAAATTCAGGTATCGCCTTTAATTAATGGTCAGGCTCTGTCTTATTCGACCGTGACACTCTTGGCAAGATTCCTGGGTTGATCCACATTACAACCGCGATTAACCGCAATGTAATAGGAAAGCATTTGTAACGGGATGACCGATAACAACGGAGATATACAATCGACTGTTTCAGGTATATTAATGATGAACTCCGATAAATTTTTAACCGCACTGTTCGTCTCTGTTGTGACCGCAACAACACGTCCCTTCCTGGCTTTAACTTCCTGAATATTGCTGACCATTTTATCATTGGTATGGTCGGTCGTGGCAATAACCACAACGGGCATATGTTGATCGATCAATGCAATCGGACCGTGTTTCATTTCTGCAGCGGGATATCCTTCCGCATGAATGTAAGAGATCTCTTTCAGCTTTAAGGCGCCTTCCAGCGCAACAGGGAAGTTATAACTCCTGCCCAAATAGAGAAAATTTGGAGCATACGTGAATAAATTCGCGATTTGTTCAACCGTATTATTCTGTTTTAATATCTTTTTGATCTGATTGGGAACATCTATCAGATCGGTAATAATATCGTGAAAATATTCGTCGCTGATCGTTTTCCGCTCTTTGGCGATCATCGCGGCCATCATGGTCAGTACCGCAACCTGTGCGGTAAACGCCTTGGTTGAAGCTACCCCAATTTCGGGTCCGGCATGCGTATATACACCGGCGTCGGTTTCCCGCGCAATGGTTGAACCGACCACATTGCAGATTCCTATAACGGTAGCTCCCCGTTTTTTGGCTTCACGCAAAGCGGCAAGCGTATCAGCTGTCTCACCACTTTGGGAAATGACAATCATGATATCATCTTCATCAATAAGTGGATCTTTGTAACGGAATTCAGAGGCATATTCCACTTCTACCCGCATCTTGGCCAGGTGTTCGAATAAATATTCTCCTACAAGTCCAGAATGCCAGCTCGTACCACATGCGGCAATAACGATCCGTTTGGAATGGACCATTTTGTCGATGACGTTAACTATGCCACCAAGTTTGATCGAATTATCTTCCAGGCTGATACGTCCACGCAGACAATCGGCAATCGAATCGGGTTGTTCGTAAATCTCTTTAAGCATGAAATGCGGATAACCACTTTTCTCGATCTGCTCCAGGCTCATAGCCAATTCATGGACTTCTTTAGCAAGTGGGATATTACGAATGGTTTTGACATCATAGCCATCTCTTCGAATAACAGCCATTTCGTTATCATCCAGATACACTACCTTATTCGTATATTCAACGATTGGGGAGGCGTCGGATGCGATGAAATACTCACCATCTCCAATAGCAACCAATAACGGAGAACCTTTCCGTGCAACGATCAGCTGATCAGGCTCATCCTGATTGATCACCGCAAGTCCGTAGGTACCTTCCACCTGTACAAGTGCTTGCTGAACAGCTGTTTCGAAATTAACACCACTGACCTTTTGAATCTCTTCAATTAAGTGAGTCAGAACTTCGGTATCCGTCTCGGTCGTGAAATGATGCCCTTTTCGCATTAGCTCACTTTTTAACGAATCATAATTCTCGATGATACCGTTATGAACGAGGGCAAAATGATGATTCTCACTCACATGCGGATGTGCATTGATATCATTGGGCTCTCCGTGCGTGGCCCACCGAGTATGACCAATACCAATTGTACCCTTCAGCGGTTTCTCCTTGAGCATCCTGTCAAGATCAGAAACCTTGCCTTTGCCCTTGCGTACGGCCAATTGCCCGTTTACGATGGCGATGCCGGCAGAATCATAACCCCTGTATTCCAGCCGGTGAAGTCCTTTTGTAATAACTGTAGACGCATCGCGCTTGCCTATATATCCAACAATACCGCACATAAAATATATAAATATAATTTTTTGTTAATATTGATTTACGATCTTTAACCCCAATCAGTCATTGTAATATTAAATATTGACAATGATTTTGATTGCTTAATCTAAGAAAAAGTTTAAGAAATTATACAATCAAACATGGATTTAATAAAAATTTTAAACATTGGACTTTCTTAAATATTTTATATCTGTCATTCCGAAATTTTGAGTATATCTTATAAAGACCTGATATCTAACTTGTTGCATTGTTTTGATAATTAATAACGTTTTATGACACAGCTTTGTTTTTTTGAGGATGAGACCAGTACATTTTTACAACCGTTAACGCTGACCAGGCCGGTTGATGATCTTCGGATGGGAATTTTAAAAATTCATGAAAAGTGGGAATACTTATTAAATCCCGAGGTTCTAACACGAGTTTTACGCAATGAATTAAAAGAGATCTATCCCAATCCGGCACCGGATGATAGTTCAAATTGCATCTGGATCAATAGTCGGTACTTGCCGGATTCCCGTTTGGTAAAAATTATTAACAACCTAAAAACCGGGGAAGGACTCAAATACGAGGATATCCCGGTGGTTATCAAAATGTCCGGAAATAAATCCATTGATCTGTTTAAAAGTCCGGATCAGGATGTCGATTTTATATCGTATCAAGTCACTTATCACGGAAGATTATTGCATCAGGTAACCGACATTTTTACTTACAACGGCGAACAAATCATCAGCGATATCGAGTTGATGAATCTCCCTGAAAACCATAGACTGAATGAGCAAGATGTGACGCTTTACGGGTCAAACCCGGTTTATCTTCAGGGAGATTCGATTACGATTGAGCCGAATACTACTTTAAATACAACAGAAGGACCGATTTATATCGGTGATAACGCGACCATTTTATGCGGATCCCATATTCGGGGTCCGGTAGCAATTGGGGAAAAAACGCTTGTTAAGATGGGTGCCAAAATCTACAAAAACACGACGATCGGACCTAAATGTAAAGCGGGCGGAGAGATCAATAACGTGGTCTTTCAGGGAAACAGCAACAAATCTCATGATGGATTTTTGGGCAATTCCGTGATTGGGGAATGGTGTAATTTCGGGGCGGATTCCAATAATTCCAATCTAAAAAATAATTACAGCCCGGTCAGGTTGATTGATTTTAAGAGTCATGAACAATACGATACCGGATTACAATTTTGTGGCACGATCATGGGAGACCATTGTAAAACGGCAATTAATACCAATATCAACACCGGCAGTGTATTTGGGGTCTGCTGCAATATCTTTACAAATCAGTTTCCACCCAAACTATTACCTTCTTTTACCTGGCTGACCGATCATAATAATCAAACACACCGACTCGATAAGGCGATCGAAACAGCATCCATTGTGATGAAACGGAGAGGTGTCGACCTTTCGGATCCCTATCGAAAATTATTGGAATATCTCTTTGATAACCGGTAATTTTTAGCCACGAATTTGCGCTGATTAAAAAGATTAAGAATTATGTAACTTCGGAAAAATAACAAATTCAAATATCCTTATACTCCTATTACGCTGTCATGAAGATTTCTCACACCGTTCGGAAT
>DATFMK010000087.1:0-7587 GCA_035267005.1 Balneolales bacterium | reverse complement strand
TCCTAACATTTGGAAATAATACAGCCTTTGAACCGGAGAAGACTGCGGAAATTGCAGATATAATTTATCAGCTTGTCGAAAGTGAACAAATTTCAGAATCCCGTATTAATGAATCATATCAGCGTATCATCAATTTAAAACAACAATTTAAATTGTTACAACTTTCTATTTAACCTGAGGTTCGTTTAAGCTTAAAATCTATCTGCTTAATAAAAGTAGCTGTTACATTAGATTATTCTATGACCACCGACAACCGCCCACAGAAGACAGAGAAATGCTCTGATATTAATTAAACATTATTTATTCTGAAAGACTGTATAATCAACGTGAGTTCGGTATCGGAATCATGCTTTATGCATCAAAACAGATCTGAGTCGTCGATGGTCAGTCGTCCGTCGTCAAGATAGGTCATATTTTCAAACCTCACGTTAATTTAACCAAATAAGAGTTTTATTTTGTATCGGATTTGTGCGGATTCAAATTGAAAACAAAAGATTATACTATTCAAATAAATCTCTAATTTGAGAAAATTCAGTTAACCCATGTTTTTTCATGAGTTGGTCAAATCCACGATTTATCTGTTTTACCAAACCCGGACCTTCATACAAAAGTCCGGTATAAACCTGGATCAAATCTGCACCGGCTTTAATTTTATCTAACGCGGATTCAAACGAATCGATCCCCCCAACACCGATAATAACTTTAGATCCCTGTGTTATTTCGTAGATCCAATGAATAATTTGAGTGCTTTTTTTATGGATCGGTCGTCCACTCAATCCACCTTTACCGATAACTTGTAATTGAGCTCGGTTGGTCTTTAAATGTTCCCGTTTAGAAGAAGTGTTGGTAGCGACATAACCGTCGATAGAATGATTTTCACAGATTTCAACTAACTCCTGTAACTCCTTTTTATTAAGATCAACGGAAAATTTTACTAATGTGGGGGGAGAAGCAGGGGTCCTCAGTTTAGAGATTTCTGTTAAAAGTTCATTTAAAGCATCTTTTTGCTCAAACGTTTTACCCTCGGTTGTATTCGGGCAGGAAATATTTAAGGTGATATAATCCGCGACACGCTGACATTTTCCGTAACTGAACACATAATCCTGGATGGCGGCATCACCAAGTAGTACGGGGTTATGCGTTTTTGCGATGTTCACACCGAGTGGAATCATCATAACGGATTTTGATAGCCTTTTTATGATGGCTTCGACGCCTTCATTATTGAGACCCATTCGGTTGATCAACGCGTGATCTGCCGGCAGTCGGAAAGCACGTGGTTTAGGATTGCCCTCACTTGGTTGGGCGGTTATACTTCCCACTTCCACAAATCCAAATCCAAGATCATAAAATACCGGAGCGATTACGCCGTTTTTATCAAAACCTGGTGCTAAACCGACAGGAGATGGAAACGTGACATTCCCAAAATCCTGACTGATCAGATCGGGCTGATAAAAATAAAGGGCATGGGCCAAACTGCGAAGAAGTGGATTTTCATTTGCTAATTTTGCAAAAATAATCGTACTATCATGTGCCTTCTCCGGATCTAAATGAAATAATAATGGCTTTATTAATTTTTGATAATACATTCAAATGGATTCTCAGGGTGTTTTCTGATTATATAGAAATCAGAAATTACATAAATAATAAAAATTTCTGACTATTAAGATCGTAACTTATGAATCAGGATGAAATAATTACTTCCAGGTAATGATTTTTGATACTATAAAAGATGTTCGTTGCTTTCTCGACAATATACCGAAATTTCAGGTTGTGGGCTCAAAAGCCGCCCATATGGGATTGGATCAGATAGAACGGTTTTGCGAAATAATGGGTGATCCACAAAATGATCTGCCGGCCATCCATGTCGCCGGAACGAATGGAAAAGGGACCGTCTGTCATATTTTGGCGCAAGTCTATAAACAAGCAGGTTATAAAGTTGGATTATATACTTCTCCTCATTTATTTGATTTTAAAGAACGTATAAAAATTAATGGTCTTGAAATTCCAGATGATGCGATAGTCCTATTTTTTAAAGAATATTCGAAGTATATTAATCGTTATCATATTACATATTTTGAATTATTGACAGCTCTGGCTTTTTGGTGGTTTAAACAGCAACGTGTTGATTTAGCCGTTATAGAAACGGGATTAGGTGGTCGGTTAGATGCCACAAATGTGATCAAACCATTACTTTCAGTAATAACAAGTATCTCGTACGATCACAAGGAATATTTAGGTGATACGATAGAAGCTATTGCTTTTGAAAAGGCGGGCATCATAAAAGAAAAGGTCCCGTTAATTCTTGGTGGATTGCCCGAAAATGCCAGGCAAGTAATTCAAGCGAAAGCATATGAGAAGGGATCTGAAGTTTATTCTGTTGATTCATTAAGGCCGGTATTTAAAAATGGTATATTTGAATTAACAGAAAATAATGATATTCTTAAGATTAAAACTGACTTGATTGGTCCAATTCAAGCAATAAATCTTGGTGTTGGCTGGCAAGTAATTAAATGCTTACTTTATAGATATAAAGTTTCAAACAAACAATTCCTCGAAACGGTAAAAGATATTAGATTAACCTCCGGTTTACGAGCACGTTTCGAGCCACTTAAAAAGGATGAAAAGTGGTATTTTGATGGTGCCCATAATATTGAAGCCATAAGAGTATTAAAAAATACGATAAAAAATTTGGCAAAAAATGAGGAACCTGTTATTATATTAAGTTTGATGAGAGATAAAATAGATGAGAAAATCGTACATGAATTTTCGGAATTCAAAAAAATCTATTATTATGAGATAAACACCGGAAGAGCAGCTAAGTTTGAGGAGGTAAAACGTCATCTCCAACAGATTCAGCCTCTTTCCAATGAGTGGGGCAACATCTTTTCTTTACTTCAACGGAATAAATCCAGATTAGTAATTTTTACTGGAAGTTTTTACTTTTACAACACCGTTAGTGAATGGATAAAAAGATTCAACAGAAATTGTATGTAAGGCCTCTAAATTAAATTGATATTAAATAACACTGGCAGATTTTCCTCAACATATTACTCATTAACTTACTGAGTTATTTAAGATCCCAATTTATTATAGTATAACTATCAGAACGTCTAATTAAACGATTTAACAATGTCAGATATCCAACTTGTTGGATTGAATGCAAAAGACCTTAACTCTTTGCACGAAAAAACAGTAAAAGAACTCCAAGAAATTGCTAAGAAAAACGGCGTAAAACCCGTTACAGGGCTTAGAAAACAAACCCTTATCGATCGTATTCGATCGGTCGCGAAAATACAAGCCCAGACTGTGCTTGAATTCGAGAATGCAGCACAGGGTGAATCGGGAAATGGACAAGCTTCCCGAAATAAAACGAATAATAAAAGCAATTCAAGTCCGGATGAGAGTTATTCGGATGATAAATTTAATTCCAAGGAAATGGAAGATTTTGATCCATTTGCCGGTATGGCTGAAGAAGAGCCTCCGCAGAAACCTAAAAAGAAACGGGGCCGACCCCGTAAAAATAAACAAGAGAGCAAGACGAAAGCCGAACGCCCGTCAGCCCAAAAGCCGGAAAAGAGCGAATCTAAACCGACAAATAAAAAGGCTGAACCCCAAAAAGATAATCGTAAGAATAATCGCAATAAGGGTAAAGGTAAAAAACGAAGCGTTCATGATATTCTTCCGGAATCGGATGCTCCAACGCTCGAAGAACGGCTCAAAGAAATACGTCCCAATTTAGGGGGGTATTTGATTAATGAGGGAACGTTGGAAATCTTACCCGATGGATATGGCTTCCTGCGTTCTGTTAATTATAATTATGCGGCAAGTCCTGATGATATTTATGTGTCGCCATCCCAGATTAAACGTTTTCGTTTAAAACAGGGGGATTGCGTGGTGGGTATCATTCGTCCTCCAAAAGTAGGCGAGCGTTATTTCGCACTCCTGCGAGTCGATGGAGTGAATGGTAAAATTCCACATGACATGGATTCGCGGAAAGATTTTGAGGATTTACTCCCCATCTATCCGGATGAACGTTATAAACTCGAAACACGTCCAAACGATTATGTCACAAGAATAATCGATCTATTTGCCCCAATGGGTAAAGGACAGCGTGGACTCATTGTTGCACAACCCAAAACGGGTAAAACAACGATTCTTCGCCGCGTCGCTAATTCAATAGCGACAAATAATCCGGATACGAAGATCCTTATTCTATTGATTGATGAACGTCCCGAAGAAGTTACCGAGATGGAGCGTACAACAATCAATGCGGAAGTGGTTGCCTCAACATTTGATCAGAAACCAGAGAACCATGTCGGTCTTGCTGAAATCGTTTTTGAAAAAGTTAAAAGACTGGTTGAAAGCGGTCA
Organism: Balneolales bacterium; assembly: GCA_035267005.1. Lineage (GTDB taxonomy): Bacteria > Bacteroidota > Rhodothermia > Balneolales > DATFMH01 > DATFMH01. The sequence goes on along the minus strand of DATFMK010000087.1, from coordinate 3,217 downwards.
CGATGTCGTTCTGTTAATGGACTCTATCACGCGGTTAGCCCGCGCCTATAATATCTGCACAGGTAACTCGGGACGTACGATGACTGGTGGTGTCGATTCTAATGCACTAAAAAAACCACGTCAGTTGTTTAGTTCTGCCCGGAATATTGAACATGGAGGAAGTCTTACAATTATTGCAACGGCCCTTATCGAGACCGGTTCAAGAATGGATGATGTCATTTTTGAAGAATTCAAGGGAACGGGTAATATGGAAATCGTCTTAGATCGTCGTTTAGCTGATCGCCGAATTTTCCCGGCTATCGATGTCTTCAAAAGCGGTACACGTAAAGAAGAACTTCTTGTTGATGAAACGGAACGTGAAAAAGTGGTTCTCTTGCGTCGTTATCTCTCGTCTATGAATCCGATGGAAGCGATGGAATTTCTGCTGGATAAGATGAAGGGCACCCGTAATAATGATGAGTTTCTGATTTCGATGAATAGATAGGATTTTAAGCCGGTAGAATAAATTAACCACACGGATTCAAAACCGGCTTATACATCATTTTACTTTTGGGGGGAGATCATTTCATTTATTGGCAGTATAATTACTATCACCTTGTGTGGCTATCCGTAATAAATTTTACGTGAAGTTCGTTTAAGCTTATAATCTATCTACTTAATAAAAGTAGCTGTTAAATTAGATTATTCTGTGACCACCGACAACCAACCACAGACGACAGAGAAATGCTCTGATAGTAAATAAACATTATTTATTCTGAAAAACCGTAAAATTAACGTGAGTTCGGTATCGGAATCATGCTTTATGCATCAAAACAGTTTTGTGTCGTCGATGGTCAGTCGTCCGTCGTCAAGATAGGTCATATTTTCACAGGTCGTATTCTCAATGTAATTATTACAACTCTGCGATTCTTATCCAAACCTCACGTTAAATTAATGAGTTTGTAACGTATATTTGCGGTACTTATCCTTAACAAGTTTACCACTTTTTTTCTGTAACGAGTGATAGAATAACAGATCGGCCTCCTCGTGATAAGCTTGTCTGAGCAGAGCCATTTTCATCTGTTTGGCATGTTTAATATCTACATCTATTTTTTTGATGGAGTAATTGAGAAACTCATCGCTGGGAATTAAATCGCCAAAATAGTAGGCCACATGTTTATCATGATCCGATAATCGGACAATTTGATGACCCGGTGTATGTCCCCCGGTCCAAATGATTTCCACGCCATCGGTCAATTCGAAGTAATCTTCATCGATAAAAACAAATAAGTCGTCAGCTACCAGCCGGTAAATATCATCTAACTGATAAGTGGCTCCATTCATCTTAGGCTGTTTGTCGAACACATGAAGGGCGTGTTCCCACTCACGTTTTTGAACATAATATTTAGCATTTGGTAAAGTAGGTCTGGTGTGAAAATGCTCATCGGTGTACGTCAGACCACCAATATGATCGTAATGTAAATGGGTGAGAATCACGTGAGTGATGTCCTCGGGGTGAATCCCAAATATTTCCATATTAGTGACAATATTGGAGATACGCTTATCATTATTTTTCTTATCGAGCCCCAAGCCAACACCAGCATCCAGCAATATTTTGTAATCATCGTTATAGACGAGGATCGGGTCAATGCCTATTGGTCTGATCCGTGAAAAAATTCCGGATGTACTGGAGTACTCCTTTTTCCGTTTTCGATTGACTAACTTTTCGATCGAACCGTCACTACCGATCTGAAAGAGTCCTTCGCTTAATTGTTCTATTTTGAACGTTTTTAAAGTCATTAATCTGAAACTACTACTGTATTTCAATCTTGAACGGCAAATAAGCCTCTATTTGTCGTGGGTTCGTTTTAATATATTTTTTTATTCGGTTTATTGAAATCTGATTTCCAATTTTAGGTTCAAAAAATGAAAAAACCTGCGTTTGTGCTGTATTCAGAAAATAACTCAACAGTCCCTTGGGTCGGGGATACGTTACGATTCGATAATTCTGAATCCCAGCTTTTTCAGCAGCAATATCGATAGCTTTTTGCAATCCACCAAGTTCGTCCACTAAATGATTTTTAATGCCCGCCTGACCTGTCCATATATGACCTTCACCAATACTGTCAACATATTGCTTTTTCAAATAGCGACTTATGGAGACTTTATTTACAAAGTTCTTGTAAAAATTATCGATGTTGCGTTGAAATGCTTTTGCTTCAGTATTCGTGAATGGTTTGCTTGATACCAGCCAATCGGCATTTTTATGTGATCGGACGACATCGAAGGTAATACCCAGCTTATCATTAAAAAAATCTTTCATGTTGAATTTGGTACCGAATACCCCGATAGAGCCGGTGATGGTGGAAGGCATCGCCACAATAGTATCTGCAGCCATGGAGATGTAATATCCACCAGAAGCAGCTACTGAACCCATCGATGCAATAACAGGCATTTTCTCTTTGGTTTTTCGCAACATATGCCAGATCAAATCTGATGCACTTCCGGAGCCACCAGGACTATTTACACGTACCACGAGGGCTTTTACATTTTTATCGTCGGTAACCTCTTTTAATTCTTTTCGAAATGCGGATACAGTAATATATTTTTGCTGATCGAATGGCGAATGAACAATACCCGGCACAATTTCACCTTCTGCATAAATAATGGCAATTTTATTTTTTGTATTTGGTAATGAAATATCAGCCGATTTCAAACTTACTTTAGCATACCTGTCTAAAGAAACGGTGTGTAAGTTCTCATCCTTACCAATACCCAGCTGTTTTTTGATCACATTTTTAACCTTGGCTGGGTAGATTAGACGAGTCAGCATTCTTTCTTGTAAGGCAAACTGTGCCGAAAGATGTGGGGATTTATTTAATGCCTCATTTAGTTGATCCACCGATTTACCGGACCATTGTGATACGGCTTCTAAATAGGTGTTCGTTGTATTATCCAGAAGAGCTGTTAATTGTTCTTTATTGGGCTGTGAATAATCTTTTCGGAGGAAGGGTTCAACAGCTGATTTATATTTCCCTTGTCTGCTGATTTCAGGTTTAATACCGAGTTTTTGAAATAATCCCTGAAAAAAAGGTGTTTGGATGAAAAATCCGTCGAACTCAAAGGAAGATTCAGGGGGGGAATAGATGGAATCGGAAGCTGTTGCTACAAAATATCCTTTTTCATTAAATCCGATATCGTTTGTACTGCAATAAACAAATTTTCCGCTTTCCTTCTT